>DATJSI010000118.1 GCA_035504215.1 Mycobacteriales bacterium | reverse complement strand
GCTGCGGTTCTTCCCGGTCGCCGTCACCTCGGGCGAGGGGAGCTGGATGATCGAGGCCGGCGGCAGGCGGCTGCTCGACCTGAGCAGCACCTGGACCGCCGCCGGCCTCGGACACGGTCACCCGAAGGTCGTGGAAGCGGTGACCGAGGCGATCAAGCACCCGGCCGGTGCCGGCGGCCTTTCCGCCGTTCATCCGCACTCCGTCGGGCTCGCGGAGGACCTGCTCGAGCTGGTTCCGGGGGAGGGTGACCGGCGGGTGTACCTCGGTCATGCGGGAAGCGACGCCAACGACGTCGCGATCCGCGCGGCACGGCACGCAACCGGGCGCCCGCGGGTGCTCGCGTTCCATCACTCCTACCACGGTGGGGTGGGCGTCGCGATGGGCATGTCGGGCGTCCACGTCGATGCAGGGGCGGTCGTGCCCGATGCGAACAGCGTGTTCGTGGACTACCCCAATCCCTACCGGCCCGAACCGGCCGATCGTTCGGCGGATCAGGTCGCGGCCGCCTCGGTCGCGGCGGTCGAGAAGGAGATCAGCGCGGGCGACGTCGCGTGCGTGTTGGCCGAACCGATCCTGTCCGACGGCGGCATGGTGGTGCCGCCTCCGGGCTTCCTCGCCGGGCTCACCGAGGTCTGCCGTCGCCACGACACGCTGTTGCTCTGCGACGAGGTCAAGGTCGGGCTCGGCCGGCCCGGTCTGCTGCATGCCTTCCAGCTCGACGGCGCGCAGCCCGACATCGTGACCTTCGGCAAGGTGCTCGGCGCCGGCCTGCCGATGTCGGCCGCGGTGGGACCGGCCTGGGTGCTTGACGGGCCGCCCGCAGCGGCGCTGCTGACCACGGCCGGCAACCCGGTCTGCTCGGCAGTGGGCCGGGTGGTCCTGCGTACCTTGGTCGACGACGACCTTCCCCAGCGGGCGCACCGGGCCGGCGAGCGGCTGATGAGCGGGATGCGTGACCTCGACCTGCCCCAGGTCGGCGACATTCGCGGCCACGGCCTGGCAATCGGCGTGGAGCTGGTCACGGAACGCGGCTCGAAGGAGCCGGCCCGCGCACTGGCTGCGAAGACGGTTTTCCGTGCCTTTGAGCTCGGTGCCGTCGTCTACTACGTGGGCGGCAACGTGCTCGAGGTGACGCCGCCACTGGTGATCACCGACGACGAAGTCGATCGAGCGATCGAGCTGCTCGGGCAGTCGATCACGGATGCGGCCGCAGGCAAGGTTTCCGACCAGGCGGTTGCCGCCTACGCAGGCTGGTGAGCGCACCGATCCGGCCCGACCTCGCGGCCGATGTCGATGCGATCGGGCTGGTCGACCACCACGTGCACGGTACAACGCGTGCGAATCTCGATGGCGCGACGTTCGAGTCGATGATCACCGAGTCCGATCGCCCGATCGCAGCCGGCACCTCGCAGTGGGACAGCCAAGTCGGGTTCGCGATCCGCCGTTGGTGCGCGCCGGTGCTCGATCTCGACCCGCACTCGAGTCCCGCGGCGTACCTGGATCGCCGTGCCACGCTCGGCTGGGTCGAAGTCAACCGTCGCTTCCTGGCCGGCTGTCGTGTTGCGGAGTGGTTGATCGACACCGGTTTTGCCGCGGACGACGTACTCAGCCTCGACGAGATGCGAACGGCCACCGATGCCAGTTGTCGTGAGATCGTGCGGCTGGAGGGAGTCGCCGAGCGCTTGGTCAGCTCCGGAGTCGACGCAGGTGAGTACACCGATGCATTTGCGGTGGCACTCCACGATGCGGTCGCTGCGGGCGCGGTCGGGACCAAATCGATCATGGCCTACCGGACCGGGTTCGACATCGATCACTCGCGGCCCTCGGCGGGGGCGGTCGCCGCTGCGGTGTCGCGCTGGCAGGAGCAGATCGAGAAGACCGGTGCTGTCCGCTGTGCCGATCCGGTGCTGGTTGCGCACGGGGTGTGGTCGGCGCTCGATCTTGGTCGCCCCTTGCAGTTCCATGTTGCGCTCGGGGACACCGACCTTGATCTCGCCCGGAGCAACCCCTTGCAGCTGACCCCGTTGATCCGTGCGTCCGAGTCGCTCGCTACCCCGATCGTTCTGCTGCACTGCTACCCGTACCACCGCGAGGCGGGCTATCTCGCGCAGATGTTTCCGCACGTGTACTTCGACATCGGTCTCGCGATCAACTATGCCGGTCTTCAGTCCGACCAGCTCGTTGCGGAGTCGCTCGAGGTCGCGCCGTTCACCAAGCAGCTGTTCTCCTCCGACGGCTGGGGGCCGGCCGAGCTGCACTACCTCGGGGCGCTGCTGTGGCGCCGGGGGATCGCGCGCGCGGCATCGCGGTGGGTCGATGCGGACGAGTGGAGCGTGGCGGACGCGCGTCGCGTCTGCGAGTTGATCGGCGCGGACAATGCGCGCCGGATCTATGACCTGGCATGACGACTGAGGACTCACCGGGGCCGGCGGCCGGCCACACCTTCGACTGGCATCCCGAGCCTGCCCTGGTCGACTTCCACGAGCCCGCCGCGCGCGCGGAGCTGAATGAGCTCGGGGAGCGCACCTGGGCGCTGGCGATGGAGTACCTCTACGACGAGGCTCTGACGCGCCCGGTCGGCCCGCTCACCTATCCCGAGCTCCGCCAGGCGTACTTCGGTTCGACCGGGCTGCCCGGGCCGATGCCGGCGGCGCCGATGACTTCCGAGCGGGTGCTCGACGAAATCCGCGAACGCATGGCGCCGTTCGGCTACAACTCCCAGCACCTGCGGTCGTTCAGCTACTTCACGACCCCGCCGTTGCCGATGTCGGCGGCCGGTGATGCCCTCGCGGCCTGGCTGCACCAGAGCGTCGACGTGTTCCACGCCAGCCCGATCGGAACCCTGGTCGAAGAGGAGGTGGCCGCGTGGCTGCGTGACCTAGTCGGCGCCGGGCCGGACGGCTGGGCGGTGCTCACCTCCGGTGGCGTGATGGCGAACATCATGGCGATGACCGTCGCGCGCGACATCGCGTTGCCGCGGATGCTCGATCTCGACCGGCCGCCGCGCGGCGCGCAGCTCGACGGCGTACGCGTGTATTGCTCCGACCAGGCGCACTTCTCGATCCGTCGCGCCCTCGACGTGCTCGGCTTTCCCGGGGACACGCTGCACGTGGTCGACAGCGATCCGGAGTTCCGGCTACCCGTCGGCGCGGTGGCCGACGCGGTCGCCGGCGATCGAGCCGCCGGCCTGCGACCGCTCGCCATCGCCGCGGTCAGCGGCTCGACCAACACCGGAACCCTCGACCCGGTGCCCGGACTTGCCGATCTTGCGGAACGCGAGGGCATGTGGCTGCACGTCGATGCGGCGTACGGCGGCGCGGCGCTTCTCTCCGAGCGCGATGCGCGGCTGGTCGAGGGTCTGGATCGGGCCGACAGCGTGACGGTTGATCCTCACAAGTGGTTCTTCCAGGCTTTCGACATCGGCGCGCTGGTCGTACGGCGTCGGGAAGACCTGCACGGTACGTTCATCCGCCGGCCCGAGTACTACCGGTCGAACCGGCCGCAGGACGACGCCACGAGTTGGATGGAGTACTCGATCGAGGGCACGCGCCGGTTCCGCGCGCTGAAGCTCTGGATGTCGTGGAAGCATCTCGGCACCCGAGGGTTCGGGCGCCTGGTCGAGCGAACCAACGACCTCGCCGCCGAGCTGTCCGCGTTGCTGCGCACGGCGCCGGACTTCGAGCTCGCCGTCGACCCTCCCGATCTCTCTATCGTGTGCTTCCGGCACCGGCCGGACGGCGTTGCCGACCCGGTGGCGCTCGACGACCACCAGGACCGGCTCCAACGCGCGCTCGAGGAGTCCGGCCGCGCGTGGGTGTCGACGACGCGGCTGCGGGGAGCCACCTGGCTGCGCGCCGGTGTCGTCAACCACATGTCGACCACCGCGGATCTCGAGGCGCTGCTGTCGTCGTTGCGCGAGCTGGCGTCGTCGCACTGACCCGCCCTTACCGGGAGAGATTCACTCTCTGCCGAGGACCTAAGCCCCTGAGTCGGTAGGGGAGCGTCGGTCGATGTCTGTGATGTGACCGATCGCGAGGCCTGCAACGCCGAGCCCTTCCACCGGGCGACCGATCGGCGCCGGATTTGGTCGAAGGCGACCCCACCGGCGGTTGCCTCGCTGCTGCTCGTGTTGTTCGCCGCCCTGATCGCCGGCGCGTTCGGTGGTGGATCCGTGGTGCGCATCGGTGACGATCTCGGCACGATCGCGGCTGCGGCAATAGCAGCTGTGATGTGCCAGGAGGCACGGCGGTCGCACGTTGGACGCGATCGGCTGGCCTGGACACTGCTGACCCTGGCGGCCCTCGCGTGGACGAGCGGCGAAACGCTGTGGGCCGCTTACGACCTCGCTCGCCCTGCCACCGGGCCGGCGGTCTCGCTGGCCGACATCGGCTACCTGTCCGCGATCCCGCTGGTGGCGGCGGCACTCATCGTCCACTCCGGCCAGTCCGGCGACCGCCGTACCCGCAGCCAGGCCGTGCTGAACGCGGTGATCCTCGCGACTGCCTTGCTGTTCCTCAGCTGGAACCTCTTGCTGCACCCGCTCTGGGTGACCGATCGGCCGGCCACGTTGACCGGCTTGGTGACAATCGCCTACCCGTTCGGTGACGTGCTGATCGTGTTCCTCGCTATCCGTGCACTGCGTTGGCTGTCGGGACGTGAGCGGAGGTCGCTCGCCTGGCTGCTGTTCGGCCTGGCGGCGATCTCACTGTCGGATTCCGGCTACACCTACCTCAGCGTCGTGCACTCCTACCGGACGGGAAGCGGGCTCGACATCGGCTGGGTGGCCGGCTACCTGGGCCTTGCGCTCGCCGGGTGGTACGGGCGGCGTTCGCCCGGCGTCCTCGCTCGCCGCCTCTCGTCCCCTCCGTCCGCCGCCGCCGCGCTGGCGCCCTTCCTTCCGCTGCTCGTCGCTCTCGGGGTGCTGACCGCCCGGGCGCAAGGGGGTGGACCCATCGACCGGACGTCGCTGCTGCTGGCGTTCGCCTTGACCGGCTCGGTGGTCATCCGCCAGGCCTTCGTGGTCGTGGCCCGTGTCCTGGACGTCGGCGGTCACAGCCCGCATCCCGGCGGCGCGTTGTGAGCGCGTCGGGGTGGGTTCAGCATCCGACCAGTCCGGACCGGCTCGCGATCCTCGAAGCTGGCCTGGGGCGCAACTCCCGCTTGGCTGAGCAGCAACGCGTGTCGAGGGTGACGCTCAGAATGGTGTCCGTCCTCGGCCTGATCGCGTCGGTGATCTCACTGTTCGACCTGTCACTGCTGCTGCGCGCCGCGCATTAGTACGGAATGAACCTGCCCTCTCACTAACGTCCTCAGCCCGACTCGCTGCTGACCTCGCGAATCGGGTCCGGCGAGACGCGCCCGCCGGTCGCGTGGGTCTGCGACCGCTCGCTTCCTGCCTCGGCCGGCTCGGCCTCCGGATGCTCGGCTCGCCATCGGCGTACGTCGTACCGCCAGAACCCGGGTAGGGCAGCGGTGAGCGCCGCGACCGAGACGATGCACAGCACGCCGCCGGAGACCCCCGACCCTCGGGTGCCGACCAGACGCACCGCGAGACCGGACTCGATGCCCGCCAAGGACGGGCCGGAGCTGTAGGAGATCAGCTCGATGCTGGCCAGCCGTCCGCGCAACGAGTCGGGGATGGTGATGTTCCAGATCAGGCTGCGGAACGTGCCCGAGAGCATGTCGGCGCCGCCGGCGACCGCGAGCGATGGGAGCGCCAGCCAAAGCGTTGGAGCGGCCGCGAAGCCGGCAATGCCGGCGCCCCACACCATCGCCGCCGCCATGACCGCCCGACCGTGGTGGTTGACGCGTTTGGTCCAGCCGCTGGTCAGGCTCGCGATCAGCGAGCCGGCCGCTGGGGTTGCGTAGAGTACGCCGAGCACGGCCGCGCCACCGAGGCGCGCGGCGAACGCCGGGAACAGCGCGAGGGGCATGCCGAAGAACATCGCCGCCATGTCGACCACGTAGGTGCCGAGCAGCTCCTGGCGGCTCCGCGCGTAGCGCAAACCCTCCTTCACCCGCGCGAGGCTCGGCCGCTCGGCGTCCTGCGGCGGTGGCATCGCGGTCATCCGTGCGAGCGCGGCCAGGCTGATCACGAAGGTCGCAACGTCGAACCCGTACGCCGCGCCGAGCCCGGCGACCGCGATCAGCACACCGCCGAGGGCAGGGCCGACGAGGGTTGCCGTCGTACTCAGCACGCTGTCGATCGCCTGGGTCGCGGGGAGATCGCCGGTCGCGACCAAACGGGGGACCATGGAGTCGAGGCTGGGGCGCTGCAACGCATCGCCGCCGGCGAGGGCGAAGTCGAGCGCGAACACCGCGGCCAGGCTCGGATGCGGCGCGACACCGTTGACCAGCAGGCCGATGCTGGTCGCCATCAGCATCGCCTCGCTGATGCGCACCATGCGCCGCCGGTCGACGGAGTCGGCAAGCGCGCCGGCGACGAAGGCCACACCGACGATCGCGACGATGTCCACCAGACCGATGAATCCCACCCAGAGCGACGAGCCGGTCAGCTTGTAGACCTGGTAGGGCACGGCGACGCTGGTGACCATCGAGCCGAAGAGCGAGACGCCTTGACCGATGAACAGCAGGCGCAGCTCGCGGTATCGACGCAAGGGCGTGACGTCGATCGCAAACGATCGAAGCCATGCCGGAGCCGCCACGGCAGGTAGCCCATCACCTCGCGCACGACGAGGCTCGTGAATTACGGCGGCGCCGGTCGCCTCAGCAGGTTGACGACCTCCTCGTCCGTGGTCTGCGCGAAGTCGTCGTACCAGGACCCGACTGCCATGAAGTCCGCGGGCAGGAGCACGCAGATCACCTGGTCGGCGAGATGCGAGAGGTGTGCTCGTGCTTCCGGCGCACACACCGGGGTGGCGAGAATGAGCCGCCGCGGGTGCTGCGCCCGCAGCGCGCGCAACGCCGCCTCGGCTGTGACGCCGGTGGCGATTCCGTCGTCCACGACGATGACGTCGCGGCCGGCGAGGACGGGCAGCGCTCGCCCGCCACGGTAGGTCTCGGTCCGGCGGACCACCTCCGCACGCACCCCGACCGCGGCTGCTTCCACCTGCTCGGGTTCGATGCGCAGCGCCGCGGCGGTGTCCGCAATGACGACCACATCGGAGCCTTCGGCGATCGCGCCGATGCCGAGCTCGGGCCGGCCAGGTGCACCCACCTTGTGCGCGACGAAGACGTCGAGGTCCGCGTCGAGCCGTTCGGCGACGGCGGCGGCGATCGGCATGCCGCCGCGGGGGAGGCCAAGGACGATCGGACGGTGCAGCTCCCCCCACACCGGTAGCTCGGCCAGCCGGCGTCCGGCGTCGGCTCGGTCGCGAAACGGCACGGTGTGCGTTCGTCTCCTCCCCTGCACCCACCGCATATGCGGTCTGGACCTACCCGTTGTCGTCGACTCCCACGATCGGAAGATCGGCGACCGAGTCGACCACGATGGTGGGACGGTAGGGGAACCGCTCGACGTCGTGGCCGGCCGTGATGCCGCTGAGGACGAGGACGGTTCGCATGCCCGCCTCGATGCCGGCGACGATGTCGGTGTCCATCCGGTCGCCGATCATCACTGTCGTCTCCGAGTGGGCGCCCAGCTGGTTCAGGGCGCTGCGCATCATCAACGGGTTCGGCTTGCCGACGAAGTACGGCGTGACGCCGGTGGCCCGGGTGATCAACGCGGCGACCGAGCCGGTTGCCGGAAGCAGACCTTCGGCCGACGGACCGGTGGCATCCGGGTTGGTCGCGATGAACCGGGCGCCTGCTCGGATCAACCGGATCGCCCGAGTGATCGCCTCGAAGCTGTAGGTGCGGGTCTCGCCGAGGACGACGTAGTCGGGCTCGGTCTCCGTCAGCACGTAGCCGATCCCGTGCAGTGCGGTCGTGAGTCCTGCCTCACCGACGACGTGGGCAGTGCCGTGCGGTCTCTGCGAGTCGAGGAACTGCGCAGTCGCGAGCGCAGAGGTCCACAGCGCCTCTTGCGGGACGTCGATGCCGGCCCGCTGCAGGCGCGCGCGCAGGTCGCGCGGGGTGTAGATCGAGTTGTTCGTGAGGACCATGAACTTGCGGTCGGCGGCTTTCAGTCGCGCGACGAACTCGGGCGCACCGGCGAGCGGTCGCCCTTCGTCGACGAGCACGCCGTCCATGTCGATGAGATAGGCGTGCGGTCGCTCGCCCGTGTACAGCGCTTCGAACCTCGGGTGCTCGGCATCGGGTTCCATACGACCAGTCAATCCGGTCCGGGCACCGCAAGGCGAACCCGTGAGCAGATGTCATGCCCAGGCCGCCCCGGCTTTACCCGATTCGAACACTCCCGTCATGCCGCCCTGACGGTCGTTGCCGATCGTCGAGTCGATGGCTTCGGGAGGCAGGGATGGGTACGGCGATCCGTCGCTGGGCACGGCGCGGCCTTTGGTTCCTCGCGGTGGACGCGAGTCTCGCAGTCGTGGGTCTCTCCGTCGCGCACGCGGCCGTGGGCGAGTTCGGTCCTCGCGGTGGCTCGGCGGCAGGCGTGGCATCGGCTGATCCGATCCAGGCCACGCCGTCGCTGCTGATCGCCACGCTGCGCTCCGGCGCGGCGGGGCCGGGTATCGCCGCGCTGGCGGGCTCCGACCCCCGGGCCGTCACGACGTCGGCGGAGTGGGTCTGTGGTCAGCTCCGGGCAGGGCGGAGCCGGAGGCACACCGCGCGGATGATCGCGACGTACTCGACCGGCGTGGGCCGGTCGGATGCCGCGTCCTTCGTCGGGATCGCGGTCGCGGACCGGTGCCCCGCGCACGTAGCCGGCGCGGCCGCGGCGCCGGCCGCGCCGCCCAGAAGCCGCAGATGACCTGACTTTACGACACAAATCCGACAATATCCGGCGTATTGTTCCGCCGCGGTTAACGAGTCGTTCGCGCGTCGTTGTGTAGTAGCCCGCGCGGTGCCATATTTGCGCCCCAAGGGTCACTCACTCGACGCTGAGGAGGCGGGGATATGGCTGCGACCGAGACGCCGGTCCAGTTAGGCCAGAAGGAACTACGGCGTGAGATCGGGCTGATCGGCCTCGCTTGGGCATCGATGGGTTCGATCATCGGCTCCGGCTGGCTGCTCGGTGCCAAGCGCGCGCTGGTCATCGCCGGACCATCGGCCATCTTCGGATGGGCGATCGGCGCGGTCGCGATCATCATCCTCGCGCTGATCCACGCCGAGCTCGGTGGCATGTACCCGATCTCCGGCGGGACCGCGCGCTTCCCCCACTTCACCTTCGGTGGCTCCGCGGGTGCGTCGTACGGCTGGTTCTCGTGGCTGCAGGCGGCGACCGTCGCCCCGATCGAGGTGCTCGCCACGATCGGCTACATGACCCACTACTCGTGGGCGGACAAGTTCCTCAAGACCAACGGCGCTCTGTCCGGTCGCGGTCTCGTGGTGGCGATCGCGTTGATGGCCGTCTTCGTCGTCGTCAACATGCTCACGGTTCGATTGCTCTCGCATACCAACAGCGCGTTGACCTGGTGGAAGATCGCCGTGCCGGTCTTCACGATCATCGTGCTGCTCACCAAGTTCCACGGCAGCAACTTCCACGCCGCCGACGGCTTCGCGCCGGCCGGCGCGAAGGGCATCTTCTCCGCCGTCGCCTCCGGTGGCATCATCTTCGCCCTGCTCGGCTTCGAGCAGGCCGACCAGCTCGCCGGTGAGAGCCGCAACCCGAAGCGCGACATCCCGATGGCGATCATCGGCTCGATCATCATCGGTTCGATCATTTACTTCCTGCTCGAGGTCGTCTTCGTCGGCGCGCTGCCGGCGTCGTTGATCCCCGCGCACTGGACCGACCCCAACTCCACGTTGGCCGCTCTCAAGGGTCCGTTCGCGGAGCTGTCGAGCGCGGTCGCGCTGGGCTGGCTGGCAACGCTGCTCTACATCGACGCGGTCATCAGCCCGAGCGGCACCGGCCTGATCTACACGACGGCCACCTCGCGGGTGTCCTACGGCCTCTCGCGTAACGGCTACTTCCCGAGCTGGTTCGAGCAGACCACCAAGGCGCGGGTGCCATGGTTCGGCCTGATCGTGTCGTTCATCGCCGGCTGCATCATCTTCCTGCCGTTTCCGAGCTGGAACAGCCTGGTGAACCTGATCACCTCGATCTCGGTTCTGATGTACGGCGGCGCGCCGCTGGCGCTCGGCGTACTCCGCAAGAAGATGCCGGAGGCAAACCGTCCGTACTCGATCCCGTTCGCCGCGGTGCTGGCTCCAGTCGGCTTCATCGTCGCCAACCTGCTGATCCTGTGGTCGGACTGGGACACCTACTGGAAGATGATCATCTCGATCCTGATCGGTTACGTCGTGCTGGTCGCCACCCAGGTGTTCAAGCTCAACCCGGTCAAGGTGAACCTGCACCTGACGAAGTCGTGGTGGATCCCGCTCTACCTCGTCGGCCTCGGCGCGATCATCGAGATGAGCAGCTTCGGCCACAACCCGAACAAGCCGGTGCTGCACTTCGGCTGGGACGCACTGGTCACGGCGATCTGGAGCCTGATCATCTACTACCTGGCGATCAACCAGTCGCTGTCCAAGGAAGAGATCACCGAGATGGTCAAGGAGACGGTCGTCGCCGAGGACTCGCTCCTCGACATCCCGACCGGGCTCGACTAGCCCATCGAGTAGCTCAGGGCGGGCCCGGCGTGAAGTTCACGCCGGGCCCGCCCTCATGTGTGGCGGGGGCCGGCGGGCTCATCTCGCGCCGGCGTCGGGCATGGCCGCGCCTCACCGACGACCCAGTCGCGGCCGTCCCGGCGGACCGTGCACTCCCAGCCGATCTCTCGCAGCGCAGCCACGAGGCGCTCCGGATCCACGAAGTTCTTGATCACCCGGTAGCTGCTGCCGTCATTGAGCCGTCGCTCGACCACGTCGTCGCGACCCTCGATGTAGCTCTCCTTCGCCCGCTCGTCGACATGTTCGTCGATGAACAACACGCGTCCGTTCTCGACCAGCAGATCCCGAAGCAACCGCCAGAACTCCGCGAACCGGTCGGCCGGCACGTGCGAGAGCCACGCGGAGAAAAAGACGACGTCGAAGCGGGCGGTGGACCTCCACGTGAACACGTCTGCGGCCGCGAAGGTGACGTTCGCGGCGGTTACGCGGTCCCGGGCAATCGCGAGGACCTCGGGGGAAGCATCGATCGCCAGCACGGTGTTCGCTGAGTCGGTCAGTGCGCGCGTCCACAAGCCGGTGCCACAGGCGATTTCGAGCACCTTGCCGGTCGGATGCATCTCGCCGACCAGCCGGGCGATCCGCCGCTGCGCCGCGGCGAGGTCGCCGTACGCCGTCTCGTCGTACTCCTCTGCGCGGCGGCGGTAGTACGCGACCTGCTCGGCGAGCGCATCGTCGGTCACCACGTCATCGCTCTCCCTCGGTGAGCAGCCTGAGCTGCCGCACCGGCCGTGCGAAGCATCCTGCGGAAGCATCGTTTGTCACCGGTCCATCGTGGTCGAAGGGACAACACTGCGGCCAACGGGGTAGGACAGGATCTGGCCCCATGCCATTCCTCCGACCTGAACCAGGTGTCCTCGAATGCAACCGATCCACCTCCCGCCTCGTCCTCGGAGTGTGGCCCGAATGCGCAACCAGCAACGTGAGGTCGGCGGCCGTCGGCGGCGGCCGGGTGCGGTCACGGCCTTGGCGGTGACCGCCGCGGTGGCGCTGGCCGCGTGGGTGGGCTTCGCCGGCGGCTCGCGGGGATCCGCGTCGACTGCGATGGTGGCCACACCGCCGGGCTCCGGAGCGGGTCACCCTGCGGCAGCCGCCCGACCGGCTCGCGGCGACCGAAGCAAGGCGGGCGCACGGCCGGCGAGCCCGTGCGCTCGGAACACCCGTCCGCAGCTGATCGTGGTGAGCATCGGGCGCCAGCACGAATGGGCCTGCGCCCGTCGTCGTACCGTGCTGAGCACTCCGGTCACGACCGGAGCGGATCGCCCGGGTGATGCGACGCCAACCGGGACGTTCGCGGTGCAAGGGCTGAACCGCAACACCACGTTGACCACGGACGGTGCGCAGTCGTACCGGGTGAAGTACTGGATCCCGTTCCATCTCGGTGTGTGGGGGTTCCACGACGCCTCGTGGCAACGGATCCCGTTCGGCAGCCCCCGCTACAAGACCCGTGGCTCGCATGGCTGCGTCCACATGCCGTTGCAGGCGATCTGCCGGCTGTTCCACTGGGCGCGCTACGGAACGCCGGTGCGCATCGAGAGGTGACCCGGCAGCCCGGCAAACGCAGGTCACGCCTTCTTGAGATGAATCGTCACCGACTTGTGCACGGCCTTGCCACCGGCCGGCGTCCAGATGACCGTCTTGACGCCGTGACCGGAAAGGACGACCGTGCCGCGAGCGCCCACCTTGACCGGGATGCTGGCGGTGCCCTTTTTCTTGTTGACCCCGGCCGGCGACGGAGGCAAGGGCGGAGACGGTGGGGATGGCGGCAACGGTGGCGACGGCGGAGCCGCAGGAAGCGCCGCCGGTGGCGCCATCGACGTCGACAGCGCGACCGCGGTCGTCACCGCCACGGTCACGACGGCGGGCGACCATGCGACCGCCGGCGGGCTCGGCGCACCTGGCGCCGGCGGCAGCGGCGGCGAAGGCGGAGCCGGCGGCGAGGCGTCGCCATACTCGTGGTCGGCTTTCGACCTGCCGCCCGGCCTCTCGATCGACACGAGAAGCGGCGTGATCTCCGGTGCGCCGACCGCGGCCGGCGCGTACAAAGCCGTACACGTGGCGAAGGTGGTGACGGCGGCGCGACGTCGGAGCTGATCAGCGCGAGCGAGCCGCCGTTGACCGTGAACAGCTGGGTTGTGCCGCCGCCGTCGAGGACGACCTGTTGCCCGCCGCGTCGATCGTCGTCGCTGCCGACGAGACGGTGATCGGTGCGCTGAACGTGATCGTCCCTGCGCAGCCGAAGTCGATGGTGCCGTGCTTGGCGACGGCGGCGGACAGCGCGCCGAACGTGCACGAGGTCAGGGGTCCGCCTCCCGCGGCCGCATGCACCTCGGCGATCCCAGCGCCGCAGTTCGCACTTAGCCAGCCGGCCACCAGCAGCAGCGCGAACGCCAGCCGCGCGAGCGTCCTTGCCCTGACTCTCACGGTTGCCCCCTTGGACGGTTGCGTTCCGCCGCAACCCTCATCTATTGCCCTCATTTCCCGGCCGGTCTACTGCACCGCGCTTTCGCGGCGCTTACAGCTACCGATTGGTGACATCCTGAGCTCGTGAGCAACCGGGCGCACCGGCGAGCACCGCTGGATCTGGCCACGGAGGGTCCGCGGCCGGGTTGGTGGCAGCGACCGCGAGCCTTCATCGCATGGTTCTTCACGCCTCGGCCGCTCCCGTCGGCGTGGACCGCTCCGCGCATTTTCGGATCGCGCTATCCGCGGGTGCGAGAAGACGGAGCAGGTCTGCGCCAGGTTCTCGATGAGCAGCGAGCCGCAGAGAGGCACGTCGCTGACGCGCACGAGCGGCGACCGGACGCACCCTAGGGCGCCGGTCGACCCGTCAGCCCAGGCACGCCGTCCGGCGATGGTCAGTCCGCGCCGCCGGGCTTAAGGTGCAGCAACCGCGTTGCCGACTCCGCTCCAGTCCAACGGCACTGAGGTGGGCATCCGGCTGACGGGTGCGGGGGATGTCGCTAGGTTGTCCCGCGGGGTACTGGGGTGGGTGGTGGGGATGCGTAACCGATTCTCTGTTCGAGTGCTTGCGACGGTGAGTCTCCTGGCGGCCGGCATTGCCGTCAGCCTGCCGTTCAGCGATGCGGGCAACGCGTACGTCGTACACGCTGGCTCCCGCGTAGCCAAGAGCTCGGGGTGGACGTGGTCCAAAGGGGTGAAGCTCCCGAAACGCACCGCCACGACCGCGATCGTCAGCTTGTCCTGCCCGTCGACGCACCTGTGCGTGGCCAGCGGCACGGAGCGCATTCACGGAAACACCGGCGACAACGGCGTGTGGTGGACCACCGACCCCTCGGCGAAGAAGCCCCAGTGGCACTACGAGCAGATTCCGTCGCAGAGCAGCGGCGGTCAGACGCTGAAGTTCATCTCCGGCCCGATCAGCTGCAACGACGCCGGTAGCAACGTTGATTGCGCCATCGCCAGTGGCGGCAACATCTGGCAGACCTCGCACCCGACGAAGGGTTGGGGTGCGGCGCCGATCGACACGAACCTGCTCGACGGGGTTGCCTGCTGGGTCAACGTGCAGTGCATCTCCTCCGACGACGAGGGCTACATCCTGAACACAGCCGGCGCGACCGTCGAAGGCTCCGCCCAGCCGATCCTTCCGCCGGCGGGCGTCGGCCTGGGTACCTCGCTCGGTTGCGCCCCTCATCGCGGCGGTGTGAATCCGTTCTGCGTCGAGGTTGCCGGCAACTCTCACGTCGCATACAGCACGGATCCGGGTGGCCAGACGTGGCACGCCGGCAAGGTTCCTGGCGGAGGGCAGATCGACAGCGTGTCCTGCGCCACTAACACGCTCTGTGTCTTCAGTGAAGATGCCAGTGGAGGCGAGGCTGTCGTCGGAGTCAGCCGGACGCCCAAGGCCGGCGAGAGCTGGATCAAGACGATCAAGCACTTCAAGGTGCCTGAGAAAATCGCCGGCTTCGCCGGAAGCATCACCGCGGTTGATTGCAACTCGAAGCGGTTGTGCATCGCTTCCGGCGGTGGTGCCAAGGGCAACTTCGTCCTGCTATCAACCAGCCCGACCGCAAGCGCAGGGTCATGGCATTCGTACTTCATCAAGGACGGACCCGCCGCGTACGGCGGAGCCCTCGGTGTGGCGTGTCCGTCGACGAAGCTGTGCGTCGTGGTCGGCCAGAACGGCGACTTCGTGGTCGGCAAGCACCACTGAGCCGTGCTGAGCTTCATGGCCGTGCCGTTTGGCCTGCGACAGCTTGGGGGACCGCAGTGCGCTCCCAGCGATCGGTCCCGGCCGCGAGCCGTCACCGTCCCGTGCGAGAAGGAGTAGCCGTTATGGATGCAGTGCTTGACGCCACGCAGGGTCGCCCGTTGCTGGCCGGCGAAACCGCCCGTCGCCTTGCGCTGGCTTGCGTGATCGCGCTTGCCCTGACCGGGATGGTCGCCGCAGTCGCGCAGAGGGTCTGGCCGGACCCTCTGGGCGGCGCTGGGGGAGTCGTGTCTGGCGACACGATGGCGGCGTTCGATGCTGCTCAGGCCGGCTACGCGATCACTTCCCTCTCGGCCACGAACGCGGCACAGAATCTGTCCGCGAGCTTCGGCGCCGACGGCGCCGCGACGATCAGGTCCGACGGCGCTCGGTTCGCGCTCGGGCTGACGGCCTTCGGGCGAGGCTCGCAGCTTGGTCAGGTCGTTCCGGCTCAGCCCCGCGTGGCCGGTGGGACCGTCCGCTACAGCTACTCGGCCGGGCTGACCGAGACGTGGCGAAACGGTCCGCTGGGGCTCGAGCAGGGGTTCGTCCTCACCCAGCCACCTGCCGGAAGCGGTCCGCTGACCGTCGCGTTGTCTGCTCCCGCTGCCTCGGTGCTGGCGCACGGCGTTGTGTCGTTGCCGGGCGGGCTGCGCTACTCCGGGCTCCGGACGACCGACGCCCGCGGCCGGGTGCTGCCCTCCTGGTTTGCCCTCGAGCGTGGCCGTCTGTTGATCAAGGTGTCCGACCGCGGCGCGAAGTACCCGGTGCGCATCGATCCGCTCGTGCATCAGGCCGACCTGACTGTGAGCGGGCTCGCGGTCGGGGACTACTTCGGGTCGAGCGTCGCGGTTTCCGGGCACACGCTGGTCGCCGGTGCGCCGTACCACAAGGTCGGATCGGTGAGTGGCCAGGGAGCGGTGTACGTATTCAGCAACAGCTCGGGGCATTGGAAGCAGACCGCCGAGCTCACCGTCGCGGGCGGCACCGAGAACCAATATCTGGG
Source organism: Mycobacteriales bacterium (assembly GCA_035504215.1). Taxonomy (NCBI): domain Bacteria; kingdom Bacillati; phylum Actinomycetota; class Actinomycetes; order Mycobacteriales; species Mycobacteriales bacterium. The sequence continues at coordinate 2,161 of DATJSI010000118.1, read as the reverse complement.
CACCTCGGTCGCGATCTCCGGCAGCACGGTGGTCGCGGGCGCACCGATCACGGGTGCCTCCCACCAGGGGGCGTTGTACGTCTTCAGCGACAGCTCGGGTCACTGGAAGCAGGTTGCGGAGCTGACCACGTCAGACCCGACGCCCGGTGACGAGCTCGGTGGGTATCCGATCGCAATCCAGGGCAAGACGATCGTCGCCGGCACGCCTGCGCACACGGTCGGTTCGGTCAGCGAGCAAGGCGCGGTGTACGTGTTCAACGAGCCGAGCAGTGGGTGGACCAGCAAGACACAGAGCGCCGAGCTGACCGAGAAGCATGGAATCGCCGACGACTGGGTCGGCTGGTCGGTGGGCATCTCCGGTGGCACGATCGTGGCCGGTGCCCCGGCTGACAGCGGTTTGTACGGCCACAACTCCACTGGGATCGTGTTCTCAAAACGGGCAGGGAAGTGGAGCGAGACCGCCGTACTGCATCCGAAGAATCCCACGTATGGCACCGCGTACTCCGTCGCGGTGTCCGGTGACACGATCGCGATGGGAGGGGGCGAGGAAGACGGCTCCTTGTACGTCTTCCAGTCCAGTCACGGCAAGTGGAAGCAGACGGCGAACCTGAACTACAACGGCATCTGTGCTGACGACGCGTGCGGGTACGCGGCACTGGGTGGCTCCGTCGCGTTCACCACCGGTCACGTGCTCCTCGCCAGCGCCTCGGATGGGACCCACGGGTATTACGTCGCAGGAATCGGCCAATACCGCCAGATCCTCGGCAAGTGGAGGCAGGTCGGGACGGTTCTCGCGGGCGCCAACCAGCGCAACAAGGAGGAGACGCTCGCCGCGTCGATCGCCAGCTCCGGCGACGTCGTCGTCGCAGGTCTGAGCAACGGTGTCGACAAGGGTTCGGTCGCGGTGTTCAAGGGCCGGGTCACGAGCGAGGGCCCGCTGATCGGGTCGATCGGCAGCGGCGCGGCGGGGGAGGCCGTGGTGCCCGTCACCTGCGAACTGGCCAAGTCACCGTGCCGGGTGACCATCGGTGTGCGCCGCAAGGGAACCAAGAAGGTCATGGGACACGCAAAGCCCACCACGGTCCGGGGCGCGCACATCAAGAACATCACCGTGCACTTCAACAAGGCGTTCGAGCACCTTCTGGCCAAACCCAGCGGCGTCAAGGTGACGTTTACGGTTCGCGAGTACTCCCACGGAAAGCTGAAGGCCTCCGGGACGACCACAGTGCACTTCATCGCCGAATAGCGCACGGGTGCGCTGATAGGGCGCACAACCCCGCACCTGCGGATTGAGAGTGCGCTACGGAGGAGGGCGAGGACGAGGCCCTTCACGTCGATTGCCGGACAACGTCGACCGCTGTGGCTAGGGTGGCGCTCTGGCCGGTTGAGGGGTCGGAGGTCGCGACCTCGACCGGCCTTCGGCTGAGTCCAGTACGTCGAGTTGCCGGCAGAGGGGATGGGGACATGCACGGCGCCGCGGGGGTTGGGTCGGGATGGATGCCGCGCGTTCGAGGGGCTCGGGCTCGCGGGCTGACCGTGGCCGCGCTGGGCGTGACCACGCTGCTCGCGATGTGCGGCGCTGCGGGCGCGCACCCCGCCGCGGCCGTGCGAGGGAGCACGGCTCGGGTCGCCTTCAGCTATGACGAGGTCAATGCGTTGAGCTGTCCGAGCACCAAGCAATGCACTGCTCTGACCCCCGCCGGTGGGCAGGTGACCTTCAACCCCACCCACGGCGGCAAGGTGATCACTGCGAAGCTCTTCTCCGACACGCTTGATGAGACCTACGCGATCAAGTGCCCGTCGAGGCACCTGTGCGTGGCCGCGGACGCCAGGGGCGATGTAGTCGGCTTCAATCCGACGCGCGCGAAAGCAAAGCCGAGGTACCGGGCGACGCTGCAGGGCGCGTCCTACCAGACGAGCGTCGCGTGTCCGACCGCGTCGGAGTGCGTGCTCGACTCCTGGCAGGCCGAGGGTTACCTGAACCCGGCCAAGGGGAGCTCGCTGGTGTCGAACACGTTCGGCGCCAATCAGAACGGCGCCAACCCCACCGCGACCTGCACCTCGACCACGTTCTGCGTCGGCAGTAACGGCAACACCGGAATCATCTACACGTTCAATCCGCGATCTCCCGGAAAGGCCAAGACGACCACGCTGACCAGCA
>DATJSI010000117.1 GCA_035504215.1 Mycobacteriales bacterium | reverse complement strand
AGGACCTGCGGTTCGGCCGCGAGCGCGCGCGCGATCGCGACCCGCTGCCGCTGGCCGCCGGACAGCGCGCGCGGCAACGCTCGCGCCTGCCGTTCGTCGAGCCCGACCAGCTCGACCAGCTCGGCAATGCGCTGTTTGCGGCGCTCGGCCGACCAGCCCTGGTGCAGCCGCAACACCTCGTCGATCGTCTCCTCCGCGCTCTGCCGCGGGTCGAGGCTGGTGTACGGGTCCTGGAAGACGATCTGCACCTCGCGCCCGCGCCGGCGGCGGTCCTTGGCCGACCGGGTCGGCCGCGAGCGGTCCGCCCCGCAGGCACGGATCGTGCCAGCGGTCGGGCGCTCCAGCCCGACGATCATCCGGGCGATCGTGGTCTTGCCGGAACCGGACTCCCCCACGATCGCCAGCGACCGGCCGGCCGGCAGCTCGAATGACACGTCATCGACCGCGACCAGGTCGCCGAACTCCTTGCGCAACCCCCCGACGGCGAGGACCGCGGCCTCAGCCATGCGCAGCCACCCCCAACCGGCCGCGCAGCTCGGGCGCCCGCACGCAGCGCGTGGTGCCGCCGTCGAGCTCGATCAGCTCGGGCACGGCGGCCCGACACTCGTCGGCGGCGTACGGGCAGCGGACCGCGAACGCGCACTCGTCGGGCGGTGCTTCGAACGCCGAGAGCGGCCGTCCCGGAATCGCCTGCAACCGGTGCGCCGTACGGTCGATGTCCGGCCGCGCGGCCGCAAGCGCGGCCGTGTAGGGATGCAGCGGGTCGCTGTGCAGGAGCGCGGAGTCCCGGACCTCGACGATGCGACCGGCATACATGACAGCAGTTCGGTCGCAGATCGCCGCGGCGAGCTCGAGGTCATGGGTGATGAAGAGCATCGCCAGCCCGAAGTCCCGGCGCAGCTCGTCGAGGATCGCCATCACCTCGGCCTGGGTGGTCACGTCGAGCGCGGTGGTGGGCTCGTCCGCGAGCAGCAGGCGTGGCTTCGTGAGCAGCGCGCTCGCGATCATTACGCGCTGCAGCATGCCGCCCGACAGCTCGTGTGGGTACTGCCGCAGCCGGCGCTCGCCGTGGTCGATACCGACCTGTGCCAGCATTTCTGCGGCCTGCCGGTGCGCGTCATCGGCGGAGACGCCGAGGTTGGTGCGCAGCGCCTCGGTCATGAAGTCGCCGATCCGCCGAACCGGGTTCACGTGCGCGCGAGGGTCCTGGAAGATCATCGCGACCTGGCTGCGGAAGCGGCGCAACGGCGGGCCCGACAGTCTCATCACGTCATCGCTGTCGAAGCGGATCGAACCTTCGACCGCGGCGCCGCGCGGCAGCAGCCGGTCGATTGCTCGGGCGGTCATCGACTTGCCGGAGCCCGACTCGCCGACCAGTCCCAGCGCCTCTCCGGGCCGGACCGCAAGCGAGACGTCGGTCAGCACTGCGCGCTTGGCGCCGCCGACGTCGAGCCGCACCGTGAGATCGGTCAGCTCGAGCAGCGGCTGGCCGGACTCTTTCTGGCGGCTCGACGTCACGGGCTCAGGCCTGCTCGAACAAGCGCTCGCCGAGGATGTTCAGCGCGACGACGACGGCGACGATGCAGGCCCCCGCCGCCAGAGCAGGCAACGGATAACCCTGGGCGATCCCGGTCTGGTTCTCCGAGATCATCACGCCCCAGTTCGCGGTCGGCGGCTGCACGCCGAGTCCGAGGAAGGAGATCGCGGCCAGGTCGACCATCGCGTAGCCGAAGGTCACGGTCGCCTGCGCCACGATCAGCGGCGACAGGTTCGGAATCAGGTGGCGCAGGCAGATCGAGGTCGCCGACGCACCCTGGACCTCGAGCGCAGCGACGTACGGCTGGCTTCGCTCGCGCAGCGCGGCCCCACGCAGGACGCGTGCGACGTACGGCATGTAGGCGATCGACAGTGCGAGCGATGCCGCGGTGAGGCCGGGCCCGAAGACCGCAGTCGCGAGGACGGCGAGCAGGATCCCGGGGAATGCGAACAGGATGTCGAGAACAGCGGAGATGACAGAGTCGAACACGCCACGTCGCCAGGCACTCGTCACCGCCAGCAAGGCGCCAAGGGAGATGCTGATCACGACGACGACCAGCGGTCCGAGCATTGAGGTCTGCGCGCCGGCGAGCAGGCGCGACAGCACGTCGCGGCCCTCGTAGTCGTAGCCGAGCAGGTGGCCCGAGGTCGGGCCGACGAACGACAGCGACAGGTTGGGCAGGTTCGGGTCGTACGGCGCGAGCAGCTTGCCGAACACCGCCGCGATGAGCGCCACCAGGATCACCAGCGCGGACGCGATGCCGGCGACGCCGGTCGAACGCAGTCGCCCTAGCACCCGACCACGCGGGACCGCCGTGAGCTGTACCGGCAGTGCGGTCGTCATTGCGCGCGGCTGCCGAGCGACACCCGAGGGTCGAGCAACGCGTAGAGCAGGTCGACAAGGACGTTGATGACGACGAACGCGAGCACCAGCACGAGCGAGATTCCCTGCACGACCGCGAGATCCTTGGACTCGGCGGACTGGACGAGGTAGGCGCCCAGCCCGTTGAGGCCGAACGCGGTCTCGACCACGGCCGCGACCGCGATGAGCGATGCGACCGTGATGCCGGAGATCGTCGTGATCGGGATTGCGGCGTTGCGCAGGATGTGGCGGCGGATCAGCTGCCTGGCCGGGATGCCGCGGCTGACCGCGGTCTGGACGTGCTCGCGACCGCTCTCCTCGCGCACGCTTGCACGAGTCACCCGGGCGACGATGCCGAGCGAGGAGATCGCGAGCGCCACCGCCGGAAGCGTGAAGTGCCTGATGTTGCTGAGCAGGCTGGTGCCGTTGCCGAGCGCAGGGAACCACCCCAGCTTCACCGCGAAGACAAGGATCAGCGCGATCGCGGCGACGAAGGCGGGGATCGCCGCCGAGATCGCGGTGACGACCAGCGCACTGGTGTCCAGGAGCCCGGGACGCAGCCCGGCGAGCACGCCGAGGCCGATCCCGATCACCAGGATGATCAGCGAGGAGTAGAGCACCAGGCCGGCGGTGGTCCAGACCCGGGACGCGATGAGCGTCGACACGTTCTCGCGCAGGGTGATCGAGACGCCGAGGTTGCCGTGCAGCGCGCCCTTGAGCCAGTACCAGTACTGCGCGATGAACGGGTCGTTGAGGTGATATCGCGCGTCGAGGATGCGCAGGCTGCTCGGCGGCAGCGGGCGGCCACCGGACAGCGCCGCGACCGGGTTGCCGGGAGCGAGGTACATCGCGGCGAAGATGACGAAGCTGGCGACCAGCAGGCTGGCGATGAGCATCGCCAGCCTGCGGGCGAAAAAGCGCAGCTGCATCAGCCGCTGCCGGTCCCGCCCAGGCTGTTCGCCCAGGGAGCGAACATGTAGGAGAAGGACGCAACCGCACCGGTCAGACCCTTGTGCATCAGCAGGATGCTCGTGGGCTGCACATCGGGGATCCACGGCAGCGTCTTCGCCGTGATCTCCTCGGCCTGGGCCACCAGCTTGGCCCGCTGGTTGGGGTCGGCCGTGCTGCGCGCGGTCTCCAGCAGGTTGGTGACCTTGGGATCGTTGTAGTTGTCATAGTTCTGCGACCCCCCTGGAAGCACGATCGTCGCGAGCAACGCGGCCGGGTCGGAGTAGTCGCCGTAGTTCACCGTGAGGAAGCCGTCGATCCCTGCGCGCGCCTTCGCCTCGGTGAAGAAGTTGATGTAGTTGTTGGCAGACACCGACTTCAGCTTGACCTTTAGCCCGATCGCTTCCGCGGCCTGCTGGTAGGCGCCGGTCACGGCCGAGATGTTGGACAGCTGGCTCGACGTACCGATCGTGATCGTCTGTCCCGCCACGCCCGCCTGCGCGATCAGCTTCTTCGCCTCGGTGAGGTTCTGGTTCAGCACCGGCGAGCTGTTGTAGGCCTCGTCGAACACCGAGGTCCCGTAGCCGAACGTGCCCGGGTTAGCCACAAGGCCGGTTAGTTAAGGTTCGCCGCCCGGTGTCAAGGGAGCGGTGAGGATGGCGATGGCGATGGTGGCCTTGTAGGTGGTGCGGTCGATCTTGCCTCGGGCGTTGTATCTGGACAGGGCGCGTTTGACGACGCGGGGGCTGATGCGCAGCCGCCTGGCGGG
>DATJSI010000116.1 GCA_035504215.1 Mycobacteriales bacterium | reverse complement strand
CATCGAGGGCGGCTGGCCGGGCGCGATCCCCAAGGACACCGAGTTCTTCCGCCGCGCGCAGACCGAGCTCGACCTGCGCCACGCGACGCTGGCCGCGTTCGGCTCGACCCGCAAGGCCGGCGTCAGGGCGGCCGACGACCCGCAGGTGGCCGCGCTCCGCGAGTCCCGCGCCCCCGTCGTCACGCTCGTCGCCAAGAGCCACGACCGGCACGTCGAGCTCGCGCTGCGCACCACGCTCGATGAGAACCTGGCGATGATCGCCGACACCGTCAGCCACCTGACCCAGGAGGGCCAGCGGGTCTTCGTCGACGCCGAGCACTTCTTCGACGGCTACCGGGCCAACCCGGCCTACGCGATCGAGTGCGTCCGGGCCGCCGTCGAGGCGGGCGCCAGCGTGGTCGCGCTGTGCGACACCAACGGCGGCATGATGCCGACCGAGCTCGGCGACGTCGTGCACGCCGTCGCCAGCCAGACCCAGGCCAGGCTCGGCATCCACTGCCACGACGACACCGGCTGCGGCGTCGCCAACACGCTGGTCGCGGTCGAGGCCGGCGTCAGCCACGTGCAGGGCACCGCCAACGGCTACGGCGAGCGGTCCGGCAACGCGAACCTGTTCAGCGTGGTGGCCGGCCTCCAGCTCAAGAAGGGCAAGCACGTCCTCGACGGCGACGGGATCCGCGAGATGGCGCGCATCGCCCACGCGATCAGCGAGGTCACGAACGTCACCCCCGACACCCACCAGCCCTACGTCGGCTTCTCCGCGTTCGCGCACAAGGCCGGGCTGCACGCCTCCGCCATCCGGGTCGACCCGATGCTGTACCAGCACATCGACCCGGCCGTGGTCGGCAACGACATGCGCATGCTGGTCTCCGACATGGCCGGCCGGGCCTCGGTCGAGCTCAAGGGGCGCGAGCTCGGCTTCGACCTGTCCGAGAACAAGGCGGTCATCGGCCGGGTCACCGACAAGGTCAAGGAGCTCGAGGCGCGCGGCTACTCGTTCGAGGCGGCCGACGCCAGCTTCGAGCTGCTGCTGCGCGACGAGCTCGCGGGCGAGCGCAGGCGGCACTTCACCGTCGAGTCGTGGCGGGTGATCGTCGAGCAGCGCGAGGACGCCACCGTCACCAGCGAGGCGACGGTCCGGCTGGTCGCCAAGGGCGAGCGGGTCATCGCCGTCGGCGAGGGCAACGGCCCGGTCAACGCGCTCGACCGGGCGCTGCGGTCGGCCCTCGAGCAGACCTTCCCCGAGCTCGCCACCCTCGAGCTGACCGACTACAAGGTGCGCATCCTGGAAGGCTCGGCCGGCACCGGCGCGATCACCCGGGTGCTGATCGAGTCGGGCGACGGCAGCGGCGACGCCTGGTCCACCGTCGGGGTCGACGAGAACGTGATCTCCGCGTCCTGGCACGCGCTGGAAGAAGCGGTCAGCTACGGGCTGCTGCGGGCCGGGCGCACACCCGACTAAGCGGATCAAGACCGGCCGGTGAGGCGGAGCAACGGACCGTTCGACATGAATCTTTCGATACCCCGATCGCGGACCGGTCACCGACGGGCATACCTTAGGCACATGGATGAGAAGGAGATCATGACGCGGATCAGCGGGCTGATCCAGACCGAGCACGAGCTTCGCGCTCAGCTCGCCGACGGCACGCTGAGCTCGGAACAGGAGAAGGCGCGTCTTCGTTCTGCTGAAGAGGCGCTTGATCAGTGCTGGGACCTGCTCCGCCAGCGTCGGGCGAAGCAGGAGTTCGGCGAGAGCCCGGACGGCGCCGCGGTGCGCCCGGCAGCCGAGGTGGAGGGGTACCAGCAGTAAGCCCCTCGCGAGCCAAAGGGCGCGCCCCTGTCAGCGGACTGAGGAGCGAGGGAGCGAAGCGACTGAGCGACGAGGGAGCAGACAGGGGACTCCAGCGCCCGGCGGCGAGTGAGGAGTAATTGTGCGTATCGCAAGGTTCGCCAAGGGCGACGGTGTTGCCTACGGTGTCGTTGAGGGCGAGTCCGGGGGACCGCAAACGGTCGAGGAGCTGTACGGCCACCCGTTCGGCATCGACCCGGCGGGCGTCCGGCTCACCGGCAACCGCTACCCGCTGGCCGAGGTGCGGCTGCTCGCCCCGGTGCTGCCGTCGAAGGTCGTCGCGGTGGGCAAGAACTACGCGGCGCACGCGCGCGAGATGGGATCGGCCGAGCCGCCCGCCGAGCCGGTGCTGTTCCTCAAGCCGTCGACGTCGGTCACCGGACACGGCGACCGGATCGCCTACCCGGTCAAGCTGACCGACCAGGTCGACCACGAAGGCGAGCTGGCGGTCATCATCGGGCGGCTCTGCCGTGACGTCCCCCGGGAGCGGGCGGCCGAGGTCGTGTTCGGCTACACCTGCGCCAACGACGTGACCGCGCGCGACCTGCAGGCCCGCGACGGGCAGTGGACCCGGGCGAAGGGCTTCGACACGTTCTGCCCGCTCGGCCCGTGGATGGAGACCGCGGCCGACCCGGCCGACCTCGGG
>DATJSI010000115.1 GCA_035504215.1 Mycobacteriales bacterium | reverse complement strand
CGCGGACCCACTCGCGGGCCGGCGGCTTCGTGCCACCACGGTGGCGTTGTTGCTGCAGGAGCCGTCGCGCGCCCTGTTGCCCTATGCCAGCCCGACGCTCGCCCTCGCCGGCGCAGGAGACCCCGACCCGGCGGCAACGCTGTCCGACTTCGCACTGACCGACGTGGTCGACCACCCGGCGCGCGAGCTGTCAGCCGGTCAGCTTCAACGGCTCGCACTCGCCCTCGTCATGGCTCGCCGGCCGGGCTTGTTGCTCGTCGACGAGCCGACCAGCCGGCTCGACCCGTCCGAGCGCGACCTCGTCATCCGCACGCTGCACCAGGCCGCCGAGCGGTCCGGCGCGACGCTGGTGGTGGTCACCCACGACCCCGCGGTCGCCTCGACCTTCGAACGGACGCTCTCGATGCGTGACGGCCGGGTGGGTGCAGAAGGCCGCGACGGCACGCAGCTGGCCGTCGTCGGGGCGGACGGGTCGATCGCCCTGCCGGCCGAGGCGCTCGAGGTGCTCCCGCCGGGCCACTACGCGCACGTCGAGGTCACCGGGCACGGCATCCTGCTGCGGCCGTACGACGAGGACGGCGGCCGCCGGTGACGCTGGTCTGTCGGGGCCTGACCGTATCGGTCGGCGAGCGAACGTTGCTGCCGGCCACGGACATCGATTTGACACCTGGCAGCTCCCTCGCCGTCGTGGGACCCAGCGGCGCAGGCAAGACCTCGGTCCTCACCGTCGTCGCCGGACTCGCGCCTCCGACCGACGGCATCGTCTCCCTGGACGGCACCGACGTACGCGAGACCGGCCGAGGCAACATCGGTGTGGTCACCGAGCCGGTACTGCTGGCCGCAACCTTGACCGTCTCGGAGAACATCGGCCTGCCGCTGCAGGCGAGCGGCTGGGAGCCGGAGGACATCCGCGAACGGGTCAGCGAGCTGATGGATGAGCTCTCGCTGGTCGGCATCGCCGACCGTGAGTCGACCCGGCTATCGGGCGGCCAGCGCCAGCGGGTGGCCGTCGCCCGCGCGGTCGCGCCCCAACCACCGCTCATCGTCGCGGACGAGCCGACCAGCGAGCTCGACCACGACAGCCGGGAGCGCGTCGTCGCGGTCCTGCATCGGGCGACCCGAGCCGGCAGCATCGTCGTCCTGTCGACCCACGACGAGTCGGTCGCCGAGACCTGCGGTCAGATCATCCGGCTGGGACAGTAGCGACATGCCGATGGGAAGGCATGCGCTCAGGTCGTTGACGGTCTGCGCCGCGGTGGCGGCGATTGCGGCCGGCACCTGGTCGACCGGCGCATGGTCGACCAGCGCGATGGCACTGGCCCGCGTGCCGGGCGTCGCGAAGGTTCAGCTGCCCCCAGCGAACGGCCGGTTCGACTACCAGATCGGTGGCGCGTACAAGCCGCTGCCCTCGGTCCGGATCGTCGATCGCGATCGCACATCTCATCCTGCGCCCGGCTTCTACAACATCTGCTACATCAACGCGTTCCAGACCCAGGCCTACCAAGATCGCTGGTGGAAGAAGTACCACCCCGGACTGCTGCTTCGAAAGAACGGCTCGCTGGTCGAGGATCCCGGTTGGCCCGGCGAGATCATCCTCGACACCGCGACCTCCTCCGACCGGCACAAGCTGCTCGCCATCGAGGAGGGCTGGCTGCACATCTGCAAGTCCAAGGGGTTCAACGCGGTCGAGCCGGACAACCTCGACTCCAACACCCGCTCGAAGGGGCTGCTGACCCGAGCGGACGACGAGACGTTCGCCAAGCTTCTGGTCGCGAAGGGTCACGCGGACGGGCTCGCAATGGCGCAGAAGAACGACGCCGAACGCTCGGCGCATCTCAAGCGAACCGCGCACTTCGACTTCGCGATCGCCGAGGAGTGTCAGGTCTACAGCGAGTGCAGCTACTACTTGAAGGCGTACGGCGACCAGGTCTACGAGATCGAGTACACCGACGACGGGCGCAAGTACTACCACGAAGCGTGCGCGGCGCGCGGCGACCGGATCTCCATCATTCTTCGCGATCGCGAGGTTGTGGCCCGTGGCCACAAGGGTTACGTCTACGAAGCCTGCTGAAGAACGCGAGCGTTCGTCAGCGGCGCAATGCCGTTCCGTGAGACGGCTCGGATCACGGATGTGTGTCCCGATCGCGTTGATCGGCCTCTGCCTGGTCGGCTGCAGCGACGGAGGTGGCGAGTGCTCCTCCACGTCGCCGCTGCACCAGGGCGTACTTGTCAGCGCGTCGGGCTACTTCGCATCACACCCGGCGGCCCGGACGCTCACGGTCTGCGCCGACCATCGGTGCGCGACCTCCACGTCCTATGAAACGACCCTCCAGCCCTTGAACAGCGATCACACCCTGCACCTTCGGATCACGGTCAGGAGCATGCACCGCCGGACGCTTATGCGGAGGTCAGTGGTAGCCACGTATCGCCTGCGTCACACCAGCGACAACTGCGGCTCCTCAGCCGCGGTCCGCAGCCTGACCATCGCCATCTCCCAGGACGGCGCCGTGCAGGTGCTCTCCCAGTAGCCGTCCCAAGCATGGTCCTCGGGGACTTGCGTACGCCGGGCTCCTGGTGCCCGTCGATGACGGCTCGGGGCGCACGCATGGCCCATCAGTGGCGCGATAGGCCCATCAATGGGCCATCGGTGCGGACGAAGGGCGGGTCCAGACGCTAGGTCGATGCCGCGTGGTGGCTGGCGGGCTTGAGCTGGTAGCGGGGGTTCGCCATCGCGAGCCGGCCGTGGTGACTCATGGTCCGGCCCGTCGCCGTGATCGTCGCTCCTGCTTTCATCCCGGGAATCGACCGCCGCCCGTAGAACAGCAGCTCCAGCCCACCCGTGGCGTCGACCACCTCGCACACCAGCATCGGGGAGTCGGCGAGCGGCTTGAGCCGCACGCTTCGGATCCGCCCGTGGATCACCGCCGGCTGGCGGGCACCGAGAGTACCGATCGGGTCGGGTCCGGGCGCCAGGTCATCGGCCAGCATCCGGTTGAGGTCAATGTCGGGAGCGGCCGCGCCGTTGCCACCCGCCGGCACTGCCCGCTCGCCGGTTGTCGGCGCCGTCCCTGGCGCCTTGGGCGTCCGCGGCGCCTTCATCCGCTTCGGTCTGACCGCGCCGCCGACCGACAGCACGGCCCGGTCCGGCCGTGAGGTGTCGAAGGGCACGATCGTGGCCGCTGCGTTCGGCAGTCTGCTGATGACCGCGGCGATCTTGTCCGCCGTACGGTCGTGCAGCAGCCGTCCGAGGGCGGGCGCGAACCCGCGACGCGGCAACAGCACCGTTACGTGCGTGCCCGGGACGGAGGTCTCCCGCAGGACCAGCTCGAGGGCAGCCCGGCCCAAGCGCCGATCGGGAGTGTCCACGATCTCCAGCGGGATGCTCTGCGCGGTCTGCTCCCACTGCTGCTCGAGCTGATGGGCGGCGGTGCTGTCGAGGTTGAAATGCACCGCACGCAGCTCGGTGGCCTTCAACGTCTGCCCGTAGCGGATCGCGCCGATCACAGCGAGGTCGAGCTCGTTGACGAAGATCAGTACGACGTGGCGCGTGAAGTTCGGCGGGCAGGACAGCACCTCGGGTTGGATCGAGCCGAGCACCTCCGCTTCCTCGCGGTACTCGCGGTTGAGCCGGATCAACACGAAGACCAGCGCCGGGAACAGGATCACGATGACCCATGCGCCCTCGGTGAACTTCGCGATGGCAAAGATTGCGACGACGATCGTCGACACGACTCCCGACGTCATGTTGATGGCGATGCTGCGCCGCCAGTTCCCCTCCTTGGTCTTCGAGAAGTGCTTCGCCATCCCGTAGCCGGCCATCGCGAACCCGGTGAACACGCCGATCGCGTAGAACGGGACGAGCTTGTTGACCGTGGCGTCCGTCACCAGCAGCAGAGCGGTCGACACGGCGGCAAGTACGACGATCGCGTTGCTGAAGACCAGGCGATGCCCGCGGCGCGTGAGCTGCCGCGGAAGGAAACGGTCCTCCGCGACGAAGTTGGCGAGGAACGGGAAGCCGTTGAAGCTCGTGTTTCCACCGGTGTACAGGATCAACGCGGTGGCCGCCTGCACCACGTAGAACAGCACGTTGCCCAGCCCGCCGTACCCGAAGGCGGCGCGTGCCTCCTGGCTGATGACGGTCGGGTATCCGGACACGTACGGCGTGGCGTGCGTCAGATGCGCGACCCACGAAACACCACCGACGAGAAACCCCAGCGTGCAGGCCATGATCAGCAGCACCTTGCGCGCGTTGCGGCCCTCGGGCGGACGGAAGGCGCCGACGCCGTTGCTGATCGCCTCGAACCCGGTGAGCGAGGACCCGCCGTTCGCGAACGACCGCGCCAGCACGAGCAATGTCGCGCCCTCGATGAAGCCGTTGCGCTTGCGGATCGGGTAGATCCCCTTCGCACTCAAGTGGTTGTGAACGCTGAAGACGATCAGATGACCGGTGATCTCGCGCGCAATGCAGATGATGATGACCGCGCTCGCCATCGTGATGAAGAAGTACAGCGGCACGGCGAATGCGCGACCGGCTTCGCGGATGCCGCGGAGGTTTCCCCAGAACAGCAACGCGATGACGATAAGACTGAGGACGAGAGTGCCGTGATGATCGAAGTGGTTGCCGATCGACGGAACGGCGGATACCACCGCAGCGGACCCGGCGGCGGTCTGGATCGACACCGTCACGACGTAGTCGATGAGCAGCGCGACCGCAGCGATCTGCGCGACTCGCGGGCCGAAGTTGTCCCGCGCAACGACATAGGAGCCGCCGGCCTTCGTGTAGACCGAGAGCACCTGACGGTAGCTGAAGAGCAGGAGCATCAGGATCACGAGAATCACGCCGGTCAACGGGAGGACGAGCGTGAAGGCGGCGAAACCCGCGTAGGGCAGCAGCCCGATGAGCATTTCCTCGGTGCCGTACGCCGAGGACGAGATGCAGTCCGGTGAGAGAACGCCGAAGGCGACCGGGTTCGCGAGCCGCTGCTCGACCAGTTGATCGGTCACCAAGGGGGGCCCGAGCAGCCTGCGCTTCACCCGGTAGCTGAGGCGCTCCGGAAGGCTCACGTCGATCGGAAGCGGGCGCGCGGCGTCGTCCACGGCTCGACGGTAGAGCGCAAGATCGTCCGCGGCGTCAAGACGGCGTCAAGACCTGCCTGCAGCGCGTGAAAAAGGTATTAAGACCCTGGCTTTCGGCGGTAGTCGGGCGTGTTCTCGATCTTGTGAGCACTGAGACGCCGCTGATCCGGCCGGCGCCCGCGCACTTGGTGCTGCCGGCCGCTGCCGCGGCGCTACTCGGTCTCGGCGCCCTCGCGGCCGGCCTCAACGGTGCACTGCCCGCGGACGGCGTTCTTGCGATCGCTGCGGCGATCGTCGTCGTCGCCAGCGCGGTTTCGCGGCTGTCCACCGCCGCTTCCGTGGCCGGCATCGCATGGCTGACGACGATCGCGTTCTCCGCCGCGCCGTACGCCGCGCTGACCGCGAGACACCGGCCAGTGGCCTTGTCCGCCATCGTCCTCACGACGGCGGCTGTCATCGGACTGGGTGCCGGCGCGACGTCACGGGGATTTGGGATCACACTGGAACACGTGGTTCCGCCCGGGCATCCGGCGAGCGGCCCTCGCCGGCCGTCCCTCGCCGACTTCGTCGCGGCGGTCGGTGGGCGGCGCAGGCGGCTCGGTGTCGCCGTCGCGATCGTCAGTCTCAGCGTGCTCACGCTCCTGCTGTCCGTGATCCGGGCCGACCTCAACCTCGCCGACGACCTGCTGATCTACCTGCTCGCCGTGGTGACGGTGGCGGTCGTGGGTGGCTTCGGTCCCGCGGTGCTCGCAGCGGCCGCTGCAAGCCTGTGCCTGAACTGGTTCTTCACTCCGCCGTTGCACACCCTGACCATCGAAGAGCCGAGGAACCTGCTCGCGCTGCTGCTGTTCGTCCTGGTCGCGATGGCGGTCTCGAGCGTGGTCCACGTGGCCGCCAGGCGCGCAACGCTGGCCAGCCAGAGCGCCGGCGAGGCCCAGTCCATGCTCGGTCTCGCTCGCACCGTGCTCGGCGCCAACGACACTCCTAGCGACGTCCTCCAGCACCTGCACGACGACCTCGATGTCGACGCCGAGCTGCAGGAGCAGGTCAGCGGGCGCTGGGTGCGCATCGCGACGACCGGGGAGATCGATCCGGACCGCGCGCGCACGTTCGTCGTCCGCGGCGACCTCCGACTCGTGGTTGCTGCCGACGACGCGACGAATGTGGCGCCCGCGCTGCTCGAGGCGGCGTCGCGCCTGGCGGCGGCCGCGCTCGACCGCGACCGGTTGCGCACGCAGGCGTCGCAGGCCGAGGCGCTCGAGGCGGGGAACCGGATGCGCACCGCCCTGCTCGCGGCGGTCAGCCACGACCTGCGGACGCCGCTCGCCTCCATCAAGGCAAGCATCAGCAGCCTGCGCCAGCCGGACGTCGCCTACTCCGCCGCCGACGAGAGCGAGCTGCTTGCCGACGTCGAAACGGCTGCGGACCGGCTCGACGGCCTGATCGCGAACCTGCTCGACATGAGCCGCCTGCAGACCGGCGCGTTGCAGCCGTTCGTCCAGCCGGTGGCGGTCGACGAGGTGGCTCCGCTCGCCCTGCACGGTCTGCCCGGGGCCGGCACCGTCCGCTTCGACATTCCCGAGGACCTGCCACTGCTGAGGGCCGACGCCGGCTTGCTCGAGCGCGCGCTCGCGAACGTGGTCAGCAATGCGTTGCGCTACTCCCCCGCCGACCGCCCACCGATGTTGCGGGCGCGCGCGGCGCCCGACGGACTGCGGCTCACGGTCATCGACCACGGGCCGGGTGTCATCGCTGCGCAGCGCCAGACCATGTTCGAGCCGTTCCAGCGCCTCGGCGACCGCGATAACGCGACCGGCATCGGCCTCGGGCTGGCCGTCGCTCGCGGGTTCACCGAGGCGATGGGCGGCACTCTCGTCGCCGGCGAAACCCCCGGTGGCGGGTTGACGATGACGATGACCCTCCCGGTTGCCGTCGACCCCGCGAACGTCGAGGCGCCGCGGTCCCAGGCATGACAAAGGTCGTCGTGATCGATGACGAGGCGGCGATCTGCCGTGCTCTGCGCATCAACCTGACCGCCCGCTCGTACGACGTGACGACCGCGAGCGACGGGATCAGCGGGCTGGCCACGGTCTCGCGGGAGCGTCCGGATGTCGTCATCGTCGATCTCGGGCTGCCCGACATGGACGGCGCGGACGTGATCCGAGGCATTCGTGGCTGGTCGTCCGCGCCGATCATCGTGCTGTCGGCCCGCGAGCACGAGACGACGAAAGTGGCCGCGCTCGACGCCGGCGCCGACGACTACATCACCAAGCCGTTCGGGATGGACGAGCTACTTGCCCGGTTGCGCGCCGCGGTCCGCCGGGCGGCGCCGGCTCAGGACGCGCCGGTCATCACCACGCCGGACTTCACCATCGACCTGGCCGCGAAGCGGGTCCGGACGGCCACCGACGGCGAGATCAAGCTGACCCCCACCCAGTGGCAGCTGCTCGAAGTCCTGGTTCGCAACCGGGGCAAACTGGTCACCCAACGCCAGCTCCTGCGCGACGTGTGGGGCCCGGCGTACTCCACCGAGGTCAACTACCTGCGGGTGTACGTCGCGCAGCTACGACGCAAGCTGGAGCCGGACCCGTCACGCCCCCGCTACCTGCTGACCGAGACCGGCATGGGCTACCGCTTCGACAACGAGGCGGTCGCTGAGCAGCGATGAGCGCGTCAGCCGGCGCGCTGTCGGAGTTGGTTGCGCACGCTGCGGTCCACCAGAACCGGGACGAACTGGGTCACCTTGGCCGTCGACATCGAGCCGTAGGCCTCGGTGACCAGCTTGCGTACTTCCGGATCGGGCACCCGGCCGGAGAACTCGGCGGACAGCCGCTGCGCCACCTTGTCGACCTGGTCGGCGAGTGAGAGTGTCGGCCCCATGCGCAAACCGTTACGTCCCCACCCGGACGGCGCAAGCAGGCGCGGGTTGTCCACAGGTCTGTCCACGTTCGGTCATGATCGTTTGGGGTGATTGTTCACCCCTCGTTCATCAGGCGTTCATGATCATCGGGGCCAGCCGCCCGGTCCACCGACGAGAGTAGGACAGTGAGCACGACCAGCCAGAGCTCGCGCGACCTGCCTCGCTACGCCGAAGATCTGGCCGAGGAGATCGAGGACCTCGGCCACACCCCCGAGCCGGCCGATCGCGAGGTCGATCCCGACCGCTTCCTCGACCGCGAGTCGAGCTGGCTGCAGTTCAACGAGCGGGTGCTCGAGCTCGCCGAAGACCCCGAGACCCCGCTGCTCGAGCGCGCGCGGTTCAGCGCCATCTTCGCCGACAACCTCGACGAGTTCTTCATGGTCCGGGTGGCCGGGCTGCAGCGCCGGATCGCCACCGGCCTCGGCATCGTGTCACCTGCCGGGCTATCCGCCCGCGAGCAGGTGGAGCTGATCAGCGAGCAGGCACACGAGCTCAGCGCCCGCAACGGTGAGCTGTTCCGCAGCCAGATCATGCCGGGGCTGAAGGAAGCCGGCATCGAGGTCGTGATGTACGCCGACCTCGAGGACGAGGAGCGCAAGGCCGCGGACGCGCTGTTCGACGAGCACGTGTTCCCCGTGTTGACCCCGCTCGCGGTCGACCCGGCACACCCGTTCCCCTACATCTCCGGGCTGTCCCTCAACATCGCGATCGTCGTGCGCGACCGCGAGAACGGCCGGGAGCACTTCGCGCGGGTGAAGGTCCCACCGCTCCTGCCGCGCTTCATCAGCGTGGGTGCGCGGCGGTTCGTACTGATCGAGCAGGTGATCGCGGCGCATCTTCCGGCGCTGTTCCCCGGCATGGACGTCATCGAGGCGTCGTTGTTCCGCGTCACCCGCAACGAGGACCTCACCGTCGACGAGGACGACGTCGACAACCTCCTGCAGGCCCTCGAACGCGAGCTCATGCGCCGGCGGTTCGGCCCGGCGGTGCGCCTCGAGGTGGAGGCCGACATCGGCGAGCGCGTCCTCGACCTGCTCGTCCGCGAGCTCGACATCAGTGAGGCGCAGCTGTATCGCGTGAAGGGCATGCTCGACCTCGCCGGGCTCTGGCGACTGGTCGAGCTCGACCTGCCGGCACTGAAGTACGACGTCTACCCGCCGGTCACGCAGCCGCAGCTACGGGCGAGCGGCGAGGGCAAGTCGGCGGTCGATGTCTTCGCCGCGATGCGCCGTCGCGACGTGCTGCTGCATCACCCCTACGACTCCTTTGCGACCAGCGTGCAGGCCTTCGTCGAGCAGGCCGCAGCTGATCCCGCCGTCCTCGCGATCAAGCAGACGCTCTACCGCACCAGTGGCGACTCCCCGCTCGTGGACGCGCTGATCGACGCCGCCGAGGCCGGCAAGCAGGTGCTCGTCGTCGTCGAGATCACAGCGCGCTTCGACGAGCAGGCCAACATCAAATGGGCCCGGGCGCTGGAACACGCCGGCTGCCACGTCGTGTACGGCGTCGTCGGCCTGAAGACGCACTGCAAGCTCGCCCTCGCCGTACGCCAGGAACCCGACGGGTCGCTGCGCCGTTACGCGCACATCGGGACCGGCAACTACAACCCCAAGACCGCTCGGCTGTACGAGGACCTCGGCCTGCTCACCGTCGACCCCACGGTCACGGCGGACGTCGCCGACCTGTTCAACCACCTGTCCGGCTACACCAAGCACCGCGACTACCACACGCTGCTGGTGGCACCGGACACGCTGCGCAGCGGCCTGCTTGCCCGCATCGCCCGCGAGGCCGAGCACGCGCGCGCCGGCATCGCGTCCGGGATCACGCTGAAGCTCAACAGCATCGTCGACGAGCAGATCATCGACGCGTTGTACGACGCATCGAACGCCGGTGTCCCCGTCGAGATCGTCGTGCGCGGGATGTGCTGCCTTCGACCCGGGGTGCCCGGCGTCTCGGAGAACATTCGCGTTCGCAGCATCCTGGGCCGCTTTCTCGAACACTCCCGGATCTTCCGGTTCTGCAATGACGGAGCCGAGGACATCATGATCGGCAGCGCCGACGCGATGCACCGCAATCTCGACCGGCGGGTCGAGGCGCTCGTCGAGGTGCACGACCCGGAGGCGCGCGCCGGCCTGCAGCGGCTGCTGGCACTCGCGACCGATCCGGGCACGTCGGCATGGGAGCTCGACCCGGATGGCCAGTGGCACCGGCAGACGACGAACGAGGAAGGCGAGCAGCTGCGGGACTACCAGCTCACGCTGCTGC
>DATJSI010000114.1 GCA_035504215.1 Mycobacteriales bacterium | reverse complement strand
TCTGCCGCTTCGGCGTGCTCATCGTCCCGTCGTTGCTCGCCGTCGGGATGATTCCGTACGAGTACGAGGACAAGGGGTAGGTGCGTTTGTCCGAGTACCCGTAGACGTTCTTGAGGTTCTCGAGCAGGTAGTTCTGCGAGCTCCGGTTGTAGTTGATGATCGCCTGCGTCAGGGCGACTGCCACGTTGTACTGCGTCGGGAGGGTGAAGTAGCCGGCTTTGTTCTCGACCTTGGCGACCGGGATGTTCTTGGCGATCGCGTAGGAGTACTCGTCGAAGCCGATCGCGCCCTGGCCGGAGGTGGAGGCCAGATAGTTCATCAACGTGTCCGAGCCGTTCAGCGCGACCTCGTTGGCCTTGTCGCTGGGCCAGTACTCGGTCGGCTTGTCCTTGCCCGCGAAGCGAGTCCAAGCGCTCGGGAACTCCTGGGCAAGGTAGGCCGAGAACTGATAGCTCGTCCCGGACCCCTCCGAGTGGACCAGCGGCACAATCGGGATCGACGGGAACTTCCGCCCGTTGTTGTCCTTCGTGATCTGCGGGGCGTCCCAATTGGTGATCGACCCCGTGAAGATGCCGGCAAGCGTCGCGCCGGAGAGTCGGAGGTTGCGCACCAGTTGCCCGGCCACCGTGAGGTGGTAGGGGAACGACGTCCCCCCCGCGACCAACGGAACGTAGGCGAACGCGCGGCCGGACGAGGTGTCGTTGGTACCGGTCAGCGGATCCTTGCCCTGGAAGCCGATGTCGGACACCGCGTAGTCGACGGCACGGTTGGCAAAGTCCTGGCGGCCCGCGGCCGAGCCGTTCGGGTTGAACGTAACCCTCAGGCCCTGCGCCGACACCTCTCCGATCCAGGCGTTGACCGCGTTGTAGGCCCAGGTCGAACCGGAGCCGTTGATCTGCGCGGTGCCGGAGGCGTAGGCCGGGGTGGGCAGCGTCCATGACACGGACATCAGCGCCGCTGCCGCAAGGGCGGCATAGCGAGCGGGGCGAAGTCGGCGAGGGTTCACCGGGCTGTGCCTTTCTGTCGCGCGAGCAGTCGCAACGCAACAAACAGGAGTAGGACGATCGTCAACAGCACGCACGCGGCGCCGAACGCGCGCTCGATTTCGAGCGGCTCGCCGGTTCGCACCGAGGTGAAGATGTACAGGGGCAGCGAGTTCATCGGGTCGCCGGTCGGGTTGAACCGGAGGAATGGCGTTGCGCCTGAGGCGATGAGTACGGGTGCGGTTTCGCCCACGGCGCGCGCGAACGCCAGGATCAGTGCCGTCGCCAACCCGGTCGCCGCGGTGGGGATCACGATCTGCAGCACCATCCGCCACTTCGGCGACCCGAGCGCCAGACTTGCCTCGCGCAACCCGCCCGGCACGATCCGAAGCTGGACCTCCGCCGTACGCGCGATGATCGGGAGCATGGTGATCGCGAGCGCGAGCGCCGCCGTCAAGCCGCCCTTTTCGAATCTCAGCGCGACGATAACCGTGGTGTAGATGAACAGCCCCGCCACCAGGTCGGGAAGGGCGGTCATCGCCTCGACCACGGTGCGAACGACCCGGGCGAGCCGGCCGCCGACTTCGCTCATGTAGATCGCCGCACCGATGCCGAGTGGGAGTGAGATCGCGGTGGCGATGGCGAGCTCGATGAAGGTTCCGACGATCGCATGCAGGATTCCGCCCTGGTTCAGCGGCGCCGTCGGGGAGACCCCACTCGCATCCTTCGTATAGAAGTTCAGGTGCAGGAGCGCGTGGCGGCCCCGGACGAACGTGAACACGATGGTGAAGACCAGCGCCAGCCCGACGATTCCTGCGGCTCCCGTGATCAGGGCTCGTGCGAGCCGATCGACCACCGCCGTTCTCGGGTGCGACATCGCAGTCACGCCCGTGTAGAGCGCGAGGAACACCGTGTACCAGCAGATCACGAACCCAAGCGCGCCGGACAGTGGGAGCAGTCGGTAGAAGATGATCCACACGACGCCGAGCGCACCGACGGCCGAGCCGACGACCGACATCACGTCGTCGACGGTTGTCGTGGTCAATGCCCGTGGCCGGTCCGCGTCGGAAGCCGGTGGCACGGCGCCGGAGCCGACCGGCTGCGCCGCAGGCGCGATCGATGCCATGTCAGATCTCCGTTGCCGCACCGCTGCGGCTGCGGCTGACGATGATCCCGGCAATCGTGTTGACGACCAGGGTCATGAGGAACAGCACGAAACCCGCCGCTTCCAAGGCTTTCAGCTGCAGGGAGGTAGCAGCACTGAAGTTGTTGGCGATCAACGCAGAGATCGTGTTTGCACCGTTCTGAAGCGCATGCCAGTTGATCTTGTAGACAAAGGAGATGATGAACAGCACGGCGATGGTCTCGCCGAGTGCCCGGCCGAGGCCGAGCATCGTGCCACCGATGATCCCGCCCCGTCCGAACGGAAGCACGACCGTGCGGATCACGCCCCACTTGGTCGAGCCGAGCGCAAGCGCCGCCTCGCGCTCACCCAGCGGTGCCTGCGCGAAGACGCCTCGCATCACGGCACACGCGAGCGGCGTCACCATCATCGCGACGACGATGCCGGCGATAAACGCTGACGAGGTGAACTTCGACTCCTGCCAGGTCGCCGAGTGCGCGTCAGTGCTGACGTGGAACAGCGGGAACCAGCCGAAGTACTCAGCCAGCCACCTCGACAGATGAATGACATGAGGCTCGAGCAGGAACAGACCCCAGAGGCCGTAGACGATGCTCGGCACTGCAGCCATCAGGTCGACCAGCGACACCAGGAGTGACCGTAGCCGCCGCGGTGCAAGCTCGGTAATGAACAGCGCGGTGCCGATGGCGAGCGGGAAGGACACCAGCAGCGCGATCGTCGCGATCTCTACCGTGCCGAAGATGGCGGCCAGAATGCCGATGACATTCAGGTCGGGATCCCACGCCTGCCCGGTGATGAAGTGGATGCCGTAGTGCCGGAGGACCGGAATCATCTGAAGTCCGAGGAACAGACCGATCGCTCCCGTGAGCACCAGAACGAAGATTCCGAGGCCTCGCGCCACCCCGTTGAATGCACGGTCGGCACCGGTGTGCCCACCGCTGATCTCTCGCGGTCCGTCGTGGTCCGAGTCGGGTCCCGGGGTGAGCTGAAGGGTGTCAGCGGTCATCAGACCAGTTCCCCTCCGAGTGCCGTGAGCATGACGAACCGCGCACTGCCCAAACTGCGGGTACTCGGCAACCGTGGAACTGACTGAAACCAAACGGCAGGTGTCGCAAAGACGAATAAAAGGTGTCTGCCCTCCGCGTCTGCGCCGGCTGGCAACACCATCCGAATGACCGATCAGTACGAACGCACCCAGGTGCCCGGATCGGGAGGTCGACCGGCGGGTGAACGCCGAGCGGTCGACCAATGAACACCCGCCGACGGGTGGCTCACGCCCGATCACGGGGCGCGAGCCCGGTCTTAGGGTGTGCTCGCCAAGAGCGCGCTCACACGGAGGACAAAACACATGATGCTCACGCGACGGCGACTGGTCGCCGGAGTCGGCGCACTTGCAATAACGGCCGGCACGCTGCTCACCACGATGGCGGGTGCGTCGGCCGACACGGTCACGCCGGGCTGGGAGCCCGACCCCAACGCGATCGGTTCGATCACCTTCTACAACTCCAGCGGGAACGTGATCACCGGCGGCAGCCTCGACACGGCGCCGTTCGCGGCGTACGCCGTCGCCGGCCACGCCGGCCGTTCCGGCGACAACCACGCCGACCTGTACGCGTTCACCCCGCAGGAAGGCGGCGCGAACCCGCAGACGTGGAGCGGTGACGTGCTCAGCGCAAGCCAGTACAACCCCGTCCCCGACGGGGTCCCGGCTGCGGTCACCGCCAGCGGTCACCCGTTCGTGGTCGGCACCGCGCAGGACTTCTCGATGAGCGACTACATCGGCGAGTACCCGAACAACCTCACCGACTCCGGGTACGCGGACCTCTATGAGATCCGCCTGTTCACCCAGGGACCCGGCCAGGAGTTCAACCCCGCGGCGTACGACCGCGTGGACATCGAGGTCAACTCCGGCGCCGGCACCTGGTCGGTCGTCTACCCGGGCGCCGCACCGACCCTCGACGGCAAGGTGACCGTCTCCGGCACCGTCCGCGTGGGCGAGAAGGTGACCTGCCACGCCACCTTCACCGGAGCGACGTCGGTGAGCTACCGATGGCTGGCCGACTCCAAGGCCATCTCCGGCGCGACCAAGAGCACGTACACGGTCGCGGCCGCCGAGTACAAGAAGTCACTAGCCTGCCGGGCAACGGGCACGAACAGCGGCGGATCGACGCCTGGCACCAGTACCGCGAAGAAGGTCGCCCTGGGTGCCGCCCTGAAGGCCACCACCAAGCCGAAGCTCTCCGGCCCGCACAAGGCCGGCAAGACCGAGAAGGTCTCGAAGGGCAAGTGGTCGCCGAGCGCCTCGTCGTACAGCTACCAGTGGTACGCGAACGGCAAGAAGATCAAGCACGCGACCAAGTCCAGCCTCAAGATCCCGAGCTCGGACAAGGGCAAGAAGCTCACCTGCAAGGTGATCGCGGCCCAGAAGGGCTACGCCAATGGCGGCGCCAAGACTGCGGCGGTAAAGGTGAGCTAGCGCGCAAGCGCTGAGCCAGCACTGACAGTGGGCGTCACCTCGATCGAGGTGGCGCCCACTGTGTTGTTCGCACCGTGCGACTAGAAGGTGGTCAGGCGATCAAGACCGGCGAGTGCCGGCCGAGCAGCGCCGACTCAGCGCCCGCGTAGCGGCGCGATGCGAGATCGAGGATCAGCCGAAGCGGCCGTGCACGTAGTCCGCGGTCCGCGAGTCCTTCGGGTGTTCGAAGATGTCCTCGGTCGAGCCGGACTCGACGATATGACCCGGGGTGCCTTGCTCGGCCAGGAAGAACGCGCACTGCTGGGAAACGCGCGCGGCCTGCTGCATGTTGTGGGTCACGATGACGATGGTGACCTGGTCGCGGAGGATCGCGATTGTCTCCTCGATCCTCCGGGTCGACGTCGGGTCAAGCGCCGAGCACGGCTCGTCCATCAGCAGGACGTCGGGGTTGACCGCGAGCGACCTCGCGATGCACAGTCGCTGCTGCTGACCACCGGACAGCGCCCCGCCAGGTGAGTCGAGCCGGTCCTTCACCTCGGACCACAACCCGCCACGCTGCAGGCAGTCC
>DATJSI010000113.1 GCA_035504215.1 Mycobacteriales bacterium | reverse complement strand
GCGGCATCACCACCCCGGAGGAGTACTACTACACCCGGATGTTCACCGACGCCGCGCTCGCGGTCGACACCGCGCGCGAGCTCGCGGGGTCCTCCCGCCCGGTCGCGGTCAGCGGGGGCAGCCAGGGCGGCGCGCTCGCGCTCGCGGCCGCCGCGCTGCGGCCGGACGCGGTGGCCGTGTGCCACGCCGACGTGCCGTTCCTGTGCGACATCGAGCGCGCGATCACGCTCGCGCCAAACCCGCCCTACACCGAAATCCCGGAGTTCCTGGCCGAGAACGTCGAGCTCGTCCCGCAGGCGCTGAACACGCTCCGTTATATCGACTGCGCGCTGCTGGCCCGCCGGATCACGGCCGCGACGCTGGTCAGCGTCGGGCTGATGGACGACATCTGCCCGCCGTCGACCGTGTACGCGGCGTACAACGAGATCCGGGCGGCCGACAAGGAGATCGCGGTGTACCCCTACAGCGGGCACAGCTGGCCCAAGGCGCACGCGGAACGGCAGCTCAGGCACCTGCGGGCGCGCCTCGGGGCCTAGGCCGTTCCGCCGTCTAGTCGCGGATCGTGACCCGGTTCGTCAGCGTGCCGATCGACTCGATCGTGACGCTGACCTCGTCCCCGGCGGTCATCGGGCCGACGCCCTCGGGGGTGCCGGTGAGCAGCACGTCGCCGGGGAGCAGGGTCATCACCGACGACACGTACTCGATCAGCGACGGCACGTCCCACAGCAGCTCGCTGGTCCGCGCGTGCTGCCGCACGTCCCCGTTGACGGTGGTGGTGATGCCCAGGTCGGCCGGGTCGGCGGCGGTCTCCATCCACGGCCCGAGCGGGCAGAAGGTGTCGAAGCCCTTCGCCCGCGTCCACTGGCCGTCCCGGGCCTGAAGGTCCCGCGCGGTCACGTCGTTGGCGCAGGTATAACCGAAGATGACCTCGTCCGCCCGCTCCTTCGGCACGTCACGGCAGAGCCGGCCGATGATCACCGCTAGCTCGCCCTCGTGGTCGACCCGGTCGGTCAGCTTGACCGGGTAGGCGATCCGGTCGCCGTGGCCGGTCACCGAGGTCGACGGCTTGAGGAACAGCACCGGCTCGGCGGGCACATCGTCCGATCCCATTTCCCGCACGTGCCCCGCGTAGTTCTTGCCGACCGCGACCACCTTGGACGGCAGCACCGGGGCGAGCAGCCGCACCTCGGCCAGCGGGTAGCGGTTGCCGGTGAGCCGGACGCCCGCCGGGTCGATGCCGAACGGATGGCCGTACAGCTCCTCGACCGTCTGCGGCGACCCGGACTCGCCCTCAACGACGCCGTAGGCGACGCCGTCGCCCTTGGCGAACCTTGCGATACGCACAATGCTCCTTCGCACAATCTGCCGCCGGCGGCCGGGCTACTGCTGGTACCCCTCCACCTCGGCTGCCGGGCGCACCACGGCGCCGTCCGGACTCTCGCCGAACTCCTGCTTGGCCCGACGCTGGCGCAGCAGGTCCCAGCATTGGTCAAGCGCCTCTTCTGCAGAACGAAGACGCGCCCGCTCCTGTTCCGAACTCAGCGAGCCGTCGGCCAGCTGAGCGCGGAGCTCGTGCTCGGTCTCGATCAGCCCGCTGATCCGCGCCATGATCTCCTTCTCATCCATGTGCCTAAGGTATGCCGTCCAGTGCCGGGTCCGCGATCGGGGTATCAAATCATTCATATCGAACGGTCGCGTGCTCCGCCCTTCCCGCCCGCTCGCACGGCTCAGTCGAGCGTGCGCCCGGCCCGCAGGAGCCCGTAGCTGACGGCTTCCTCGAGAGCGTGCCAGGACGCGGAGATGACGTTCTCGTCCACCCCGACGGTGGACCAGGTGTCGCCGGTGCCGTCGCCCGACTCGACCAGCACCCGGGTGATCGCCCCGGTGCCGGAGGTGCCCTCGAGGATGCGGACCTTGAAGTCGGTCAGCTCGAGGGTGGCGAGCTCGGGGAAGGTCTGCTCGAGGGCCGACCGCAGCGCCCGGTCGAGCGCGTTGACCGGGCCGTTGCCCTCGCCGACGGCGATGACGCGCTCGCCCTTGGCGACCAGCCGGACCGTCGCCTCGCTGGTGACGGCGCCGTCCTCGCGCTGCTCGACGATCACCCGCCAGGACTCGACGGTGAAGTGCCGCCTGCGCTCACCCGCCAGCTCGTCGCGGAGCAGCAGCTCGAAGCTCGCGTCGGCGGCCTCGAACGAGTAACCGCGCGCCTCGAGCTCCTTGACCTTGTCGGTGACCCGGCCGATGACGTCCTTGCTCTCCGACAGGTCGAAGCCGAGCTCGCGGCCCTTCAGCTCGACCGAGGCCCGCCCGGCCATGTC
>DATJSI010000112.1 GCA_035504215.1 Mycobacteriales bacterium | reverse complement strand
TTCCCGGACCTCACGCCGACCCGCGAGCGGGTGGCGCGAGCGCTCGTTGCGCTGTGCCGTGGCAACCCGGTGACCGCGCGCCGTCGGCTGGGGTTGTCCGAGGCGCTCGACGACGACCGCGCGGCGAACGCCGAACTGCTGGCGTCGCCGACGATGCCCGCCGGCGAACGCTACTCAGGAGTCCTGCACGACGCACTCGGCTACCCGACGCTCACCGCTGCGGCCCGTCGCCGCGCCGAGGCCGCCATCGTCGTCTTCTCCGGCTTGTGGGGTGCAACCGCTCCGGCAGATCCCTTGCCGGCGTACCGGATCGGCATCGCGACCCGGCTGCCTCGACTGGCGGCGCTTCCTGTGTTGTGGCGCCCGGCGATGACCACAGCGCTCGACCGCGCGGTCGCCGAGGTCGGCGCGATCGACCTTCGGTCGGCGGGCTACGTGCAGATGTACCGGCCGTCGGGCGATGCCGCTGGTCGGCTGGTGGACGTGCGGATCACCGGGCCGGACGGGAAGCGTGCGGCGGCGAGCTTCCAGAGCAAGTACGCCAAGGGCCGGATCGTTCGCGAGATGCTGCGCGCGGGCGAGCCGTCGGTCGACCGGCTGCTGGCCGCAGCCTCGCAGGTCGGGGTCTCGGCTGAGGCGGACGGCAACCGTGTCGTCGTGCGGCTGCCCGAAGGCTGGGGCCTGGTCGGCTCCGAGACCGGCCGGGCACAACGCAGCGCCGCACGCGATCGCGCGTAAGGTCCTGGACGTGACCCGCGAGCGCGAGGAGGACCTCGCCACGATCATCGGCACGATCGCCTGGCTCGTGGCACTGGCCGTCCTGGCACTGTTCTTCCGCCACGACCTGCTACGGCATCACACGACCTGGTGGTACTGGTCCTGTGGCATCGGAGTCGTCCTCGGCCTGTACGGGTTGCGCTTCGCGCATCGCCGGCGCCGTACAGCGGACACCGCCGCCGGCGCTGACCCGCCGTAGCGGCTATCGCGCCACGTCGTCGGCGACCGAGGTGGGAGCCGCAGGTGCCGCCTCGGCCGGCGGACTGGCCACCTGCTGCTGGGCCATCTCGCGGTTGTGCCGTCTCCCGACCAGTCGAAGCTGGATGATGCGCGCCGCTCCGGCCGCGAGGACGAACACAGCGCCCGCGACCGCCGCAACGATGAGCGCGAGCGCCTCGGAGACGTTGCCGTCCGCGCCGAGGAAGTGCAACGGCACCTTCCGGTCGTTCTGCGCGATGAAGATGATCAGGAAAACCAGGAAGACGACGGCAATCGAGATCGCCACCCAGGTCGAGCTGGTCCTGGTCCGTTCCACCCGCAACGGCTCGTGCGTTCGGCCTCGTGCCATCCCGATCACTCCTCGTCCGGCTGGTCCAAGTCGTCCTCGCTCTCCAGGAACTTCCCCATTCCGGGATCGTTCAACTCCTCGGTACGCCGGTGACGCAGCGCCCACTGCCCGTCACGCCACGCCCGACCGCGCCCGACGCCGAACGCGCGATGACGCCGGTCGACGTGCAGCACCCCGCCGGCCAGTCGCCACGGCACCTCCTGTTCCACTCCGTTGAGGTCGCGCACCCGCAGCTGCTCGTGCAGGACGATGTCGCCGTCGGCGTCCCCGGCGGAGGTCACCGGGAACTCCCCCATCTCGCTCGCGCACCGGATCCCGAGGCTCCCGGCCAGCTCCGTGGCGCGATCGGCGACGACCGGCACGATCGCGAGGCCGCCGAGCAGCGGGTGCAGATCCGGCGCATCGACGACGACCGCATCGGCAACCGGAACGACGACCGGCTCCCCCTCGCGGATCGCCCGCAGCCCGGCCGGCGGCGGGAAGCTGCGCCCGGCCAGCCACCCGTAGATCGACCGCAGCTGCGCGCGCGACACAAGGCGGGAACGGTCGGCGAGCCGCCCCAGGACGTCGTCGGCGTCGGCATCGTCGAGCCGGGCCAGCACGCCGAGCGCGCGCAAGAACTCGACGTCGTAGCGATCGGGCGCATCGTCGTACAGGCCGGCGAGCGCCGGGTCTCCACCGGGCAGGCGCAAACCGCGCGGCGGCCGCCCGTCGAGGACGGGTTCCGTGGACAACCACCAGGCGGTGTAGGACGGGACTCGGAGCACGGTGCCGTCGGGCGCGCTGACCAGCGCCGGCTCGACCACTGCCGCCCGCAACGGGGGTGCGGCGAGCAGGTCCAGCAGGTCACCTAGCCCGCCCTCGCGCACCTGCTCGAGATCCCGCACCGCGACGAACTCCTCGAGCGATGCACCGTGAGGTAGCTCCGCCCACCACGCGGCCTCGTGGTCGAGATCGTGGGTCGGGCCGGTGGCGTCGAGATCGCGAAGCAGGACCGGCTCGTCGACCACCCCGGCCGCCACCAGGGTCGACGCCCCCCACCGTCCCAGCCAGGTCGGGTCGACGCGACCGAACGGCGAGTCCGGCGCGGCGAGCTGCGCCATCCGACCGCCGGGCAGCAACAGCTCGCCGGCGGGGCGCCAGTCGTCGTCATCGTCCGGCAGGGCGAGCTCGGCGAGCCAGGGCAGCTCCTCGACGTCCACGCCCGCAGCCGCGACCAGCGCCAACACGGCTGCGGCCACCGGCTCCGGGTCGTCATCGTCGTACGACGCTTCAACGGCGGTCCGGACCTGGGGCTGCTCGAGCAGGCCACGCGGGGTTCCGTCGCCGGCTCCGAGCGAGCGCAGCAGCTCGTGCGCCGCACCGGGGTGCACCACGCGAATGCCGATGGCCGACAGGTCCACCGCCGGCGTGGTGTCACTCGGCAGCACCAACCCGCGAGGTCCCGTCACCAGCCGGCCGTCCGCAAGAGGCACCGGCAGAGCGCCGAGCGCGTCCCGCTCGGGCCCGGCCGGCACGGCATCGTCCAGCGCGGCATAGAGCGCGCACCACCACGACGGCTGTGCGTCCACGGCGCTGACCGCATCGACCAGCTCGGCCAGGGTGGGGCGATGCGGGGCGAGCGCCGCCAGCTCGGGTCGCGACCAACCCACCGGCAGAAGTGCGGGAACCACGTCGCGCAGCACCGGAACCAACGAGTCCGCGACGACGACCGCGTCGCTCGGCCGCTGCCGCACGGCATCATCGCCCGCCACCGGCAACCAAGCGGTCGCCCGAAGCTCGCCGAGCAACGCCGTGTGCATCGCTCCGTCGAGCGCCCCATCCGGGAAGCCGGCCGGCACGATGCGCAGGTATGACGGGTCGAGGCGCCGATCGGCGAGCGCGGCGACAAGGACCTCCGCGGCCGCGGCGGTGACCGAGTCGGCGAGCGGGCCGGTCGTCACCCGCCGGCGGGTGGCATCGAGGGGGTACGACGCGACCAGGACGGCGGGAACGGTCAACGGGTCGTCGGTCGCGGTCGGCGCGTGAACCACCCGCACGATCGATGCGGGTAGCTCGGCGAGCGCGCCGTCGGCGGTGACCGGCAACGCCCACGTCAGCTGCCAGCGATCGGCAGTCCGTTCTTCCGCCGGCCGGTCGGACAACAGGTCCGGATCGAGCTGTCCCTCGGCCTCGACCACCCACCATCGCGAGGCGGTCGACCCGTCGCTGACGACCACGTCGTCGCCGAACCGCTCCGCCCTCAGCACCCGCTCGTCGCCGTCGATGCGCACGACGACCTCACCGAGGGCCGGCAATGCGAACAGCAGGGCGGCATCCAGACCGCCGAGCTGCTGGCGCACCGCCGAGATCGCATCGGCGTCACGCAACGGCAGGACCACCGTCGTGTCGCCGTCGTCTGCGGCTGAGCCGTCCGCCTCGAACGGCAGCCGGAGAACCGGCGCGCGACCGTCCCGCTCGGCGAGCTCGCCGGCGAGCTCGGTGACCTCGGCGACGGCCGCACCCGCGTCGGCCCGCGACCAGCGGACCGACCCGGTGCGGCTGCGAATGCTGGGCTCGTCGGTCACTGAGAGCACTGCCGCGAAACCGACGCCGAACCGCCCGACCGTGCCGGGTTGGTTCCGCTTGGCCGAGGCGCGTGCAACCGCGATCGACTCGACGCCCGCGGCGTCGAGCGGCGACCCGGTGTTGGTCGCGGACAGCACATCGCCCGAGAGGTCGAGAACCAAGCGCCCGGCGATACCGGCTCGGGTGGCGGCGTCCGCGGCGTTCTGCGCGAGCTCGACGATGACACGATCGCGATAGCCCACGAGGGCGAGGTCGTCCTCGAGGTTCGCATCCGCGCGGAAGCGGGCCGGTGACTGCTGCCACGCGCTGAGCACCCGGCGACGCAGCTCCGCGGTCGCGAAAGGATCGCTCACCGGGCGGACGGCTGGCTACGCGCGGGCGGTCGGGTCCGCCGCGACGTCCGCTTGCGACTCGTCGCTCGGGTCGCTGACCGCCGGCTCCGGCTCAGAGTCAGCACCGCCCGGCTCGGTCTCCATAGTGTCGATCGGGTCGGCGTCCGCGGCCGGATCCGCGACTCCCGCGACGGTGTCAGCCGCGATGGTCGAACCGTTGTCGTCAGCCTCAGCCTCAGCCGCGGCGTCGGCGGCATCGTCGACGACGTCGTAGCCCGGGCCCTCCTCGGAGAGCGCGACCGGCGGCGGCGCGGAGGCAGGCAGAACGACGGCCTGCGAGTGCGCGCCGCAACCGTGGTCGGTGGCGACCACCCGGCCGTCGTCAGGAGCGAGGTCGTTGGCGCAGACCCCGAACAGCTGCCGCAGGGCGCCGGACAGCGGGATGTAGAACCCGCAGCTCCCGCACTCCGCCGGCGCGGCTCGCGCGATCGCCGACTCGGGGCCCGGTTCGCCGTCGTACCAGCGCTCTGCCGCATCTGCCCGGCCTTCTGCCGACAGCACGCGCTCGCGACCGAGTCCGAGCTCGAAGGAGACGTCGTGCTCCTCCTCGTCGTCGGTCATGAGGAACGCGGGGGCCAGCCTCGGGTCGTCGGCCGCGGTCGGCAGCAGGTCGCCGACACCGAGGTCGCCCGGGCGCAGTCGCTCACTCCACGGCACCCACTCGGGCGCGAGCAACGCCTCCTCGCCGGGAAGCAGCACGACGTCGTCAACCGTGACCAGCTTGGAGCGGGACGCCCGCGTCACCGTCACGGCCCACCGCCAGCCGCGGTACGCCGGATCGAGGGTCACGAAGTAGTGGGTCGCCACCCGAGCCTCGTCGGCCGTGACACCGACATGGTCACCAACCAGCCCCGGTGCCTCCTGCTCCGCAGCCTCCCGTGCCACGTCGACAGCGGCTGCAGCGACCTCGTCGGGAACGAGCGAACCGGCGGTCGTGGGCGACACCTCGAGCGCGGTCGCATCCACAAGGTCGGCAATTGTTGGCGTTTCCGGCGAAGTCACGTGTTTAGTGTCGCTCATGGAGCAGGTCGCTGCCGAATCCGCGCAGCCTCGTCCGGGCGGCGCCGCCGCCGTTGGACGTGGCTTGCGTGCGGTCGGCCGCAGCACGGTGCGCGGCGGCCGGCGGCTTCGGCAGTGGAACCGCCGCGGTGGGGCGGGCGCCTCCGGGTTGGCGGCGTTAGTCGAGACACATGCGCTGCAGTCGGCGGGCGACGCGACGGTGACGGTCGCCCTGGCCGGCTCGTTGTTCTTCTCCGTACCGACTCACGAAGCCCGTAGCCGCGTCGCGTTGTACCTGCTGATCACGATGCTGCCGTTCGCGGTCGTGGCACCCGTCCTCGGTCCTGCCCTCGACCGCTTCCGCAGCGGCCGGCGCACGGCGTTGGCGCTCACGATGATCGCGCGGGCGATCCTCGCGCTCGTGATCGGGCACAGCCTGGCGCACCACCCGAGCGTTGCTCAGGTGCTCACGCTCTATCCGGCCGCACTCGGCGTGCTCGTGGCCAGCAAGGCATACGGCATCGCGCGCAGCGCAGCAGTTCCCCGGTTGGTGCCGGAGGGCATGACACTGGTCCAGGCCAACTCGCGGCTGACCCTCGCCGGCGTGCTCGCGCCGGCCGTGGCCGGAGGCTTCGCGGCCGCGGTCGTCACCGCACTCGGCCACCGGGTCGAGCTGCTGCTCGGTGCGATCGTCTACCTCGTCGGCGCGGTCTCGGTGCTTCGGGTGCCGCGCACCGCCGACGGCAACGCCGGGCCGAGTGGGTCAGCGCCCTCGACCGGCGGGCTGTTCCGGATCGGCTCGCTCGGCGCCGACGTCCGCCGGGCGCTGCAGACCGCGGCCGCGATGCGGTGGCTGTCGGGCTTCATGCTGCTGTTCGGCGCCTTCCTGGTCCGCGTCCATCCGGTCGGCGGGTTGTCGGCCGACGTCTGCCTCGGCGGGCTCGCGGTGGGGATCGGTGCCGGCAACCTGATCGGCACCTTGCTCGGCCCGCGAACCGCGAAGGTTGCGACCGGTCCGATGTCGGTCGCCCTGCTCGCGGCCACCACCGCGGCGTGCGTCTTCACGATCTTCGACTTCGGTCTGTTCACGGTGTTCGCGCTTGCGCTGATCGCGGCCGCGGCCGCCGCGGTGTCCAAGCTCGCCCTCGACGCCACGATCCAGCGGCGGATCGAGGACGACGTACGTACGTCGATCTTCGCCCGATCCGAGACCACGCTTCAGCTGGCGTGGGTGGTGGGTGGTGCGATCGGCATCCTGCTCCCGACCAATGCCGAACTCGGCTTCACCATCGCGGCGTTGGTGCTCGGCGCGGCCCTTGCGTTCTCACTGGGTGTGCGCCCACGTCGCCTTGCCCGATCGGGCGTTCCAGCGCCGGACCCACCTCCGAGCTGATCGGTGCGACCGCTACGCCGGTCCAGCGGGTGTGGTCAGCCCTCGAGCTCGGCCGCAACCGCGTGCATGACCTGGGCGATCCGCTGGCTGGTCGCCCGGTCCGGGTAGCGGCCGCGGCGCAGCTCAGGCTGAACCTTGGACTCGAGCAGCTTGATCATGTCGTCGACAACACCGTGAAGCTCGTCGGCCGGGCGACGGGTCGCCGCCGAGACTGACGGCAGCGGGTCGAGAACGCGTACCGAGAGTGCCTGCTCGCCGCGCCGGCCCTCGGCAACTCCGAACTCCACCCGAGCACCGGGCTTGAGCGCCGTACCCGCCGGGAGCGACGAGGCGTGCACGTAAACGTCGCCGCCGTCGTCGCGGGCCAAGAAGCCGAAGCCCTTGTCCGCGTCGAACCACTTGACCTTGCCGGTGGGCACGATGACCTTCTCTACGTCGATGATTTCCGGCGCACCTTTCGTGCGCCGAAGCCAGGCTAGCCGGATCGGGGATCATTCGGCGCCTCGATTTGCCGCGGGCCGGTCGGTCCGCTCAGCGCCAGCGTTCCGGGTCCGGCAGCCGCTCGTTCATCGAGCCGCTGCGGAACCCGCGCGGATCGACCTCGACCCGCTCGAACCCGCTGATTGCGGCGACGATCTCCGGCCGCGCCGCAACCGCGCCGACCATCGCCGGGTCCACCTCGATCAGGGCACGTTCGCCGAGGTCGCGCACGCGCAGGTCACGGACCGGGATCCCGGCGGAGTCCAGGGCGAGCCGCAGGCTGATCTCCGCCTGCTCGACCCGCGCGAGGCGGGCGGCGGTCACTTCGACGCCGTACGCGATCCGGCTGGACAGGCAGGCCGCGGCCGGCTTGTCCCAGGTGCGCAGCCCCCACTGCCGGCTTGCGCTGCGCACCTCCGCCTTGGTCAGGCCGGCGTCGAGCAGCGGCGTCACTGCGCCGCGCTCGGCGGCGGCCCTGATGCCGGGCCGGAATCCCGCCCGCGCGTCGTCGGCGTTGGTCCCGGTGGCAACGTGGTCGAGGCCGAGGACCCGCGAGAGCGGAACGAGTACGTCGAGCAGCTCCGATTTGCAGAAGGCGCAACGATCGCCGGCGTTGGCCCGGTAGCCCTCGCGGGCGAGCTCGTCGGTCGACGGGTTCATGTGCCGGACACCCAGCTCGGCCGCGAATGCCCGCGCCGCATCCAGCTCATGGCGCGGCAGGCTCGGCGAAACCGCGGTGGCCGCAACGACGTGGTCGGCGCCGAGCGCTCGGGTGGCGGCCGCCAGCAGGAAAGCGGAGTCGGTGCCGCCACTGAACGCGACCAGAACGCTGCCGAGCTCCCGCAACCCCGCCTCGAGGCCGCCCAGCCGCGTGGCGAGCTGCGAGTCGGTCTGCGGATCGAGCTGCGAGTCGGTCTGCGGATCGAGCTGCGGGTCGAGCTCCGACGCAAGGGAGTCGGGCGAGGCGGCGGCCATGGCGACGAGCCTACGACCACCCCCAAAGCCCTCGCTGATCTTGACGAACGGCTCGCGGGTGGGGTTGTGGATAGCGGGGGAAGCCGTGGATCGCAACGCCGTACGGTTGCGCGGCATCGACGACGTAAGACCAACGATCGAGGGGGACACATGGCAGGGATCCGCGTCACGCCCGAGCAACTCGCGGCGATGTCCGCGCGCGTCAACAGCGGTGCGGCACAGATCGAGGGCGAGCTGTCCGGGCTCGCCGGCACGCTCGCGCCACTCGGCACGGACTGGGCCGGCGTCGCGCAGCAGCGCTTCGAGGCGCTCTGGCTGGAGTGGCAGCACAGCGCCCGCGCGCTACACGAGGCGCTGAGCGGGATCAGCATGCTGCTCGCGCAAGCCGGCTCGCACTACGCCGAGGCCGAGCACGCCATCGCCGGCTCCTTCAACTCGATGTGACGGCCGTGGCTCGGTCCACTCAGAACCGGCCACTCGGACGTTTCGTGTCGCGCCGATTTCGCTTGTGGTTATGCGCTCTGACGCCGTGAAGGTTCAGGCGTCGGGATCCTCTTCGAGGTAGACGAGACCGTTGCCATCCGGATCCTCGAAACGGAACATCGGCGGCTGTCCGGCAATGTGCAGGACCGCGTCATCGGGCAGCGTCGCACCAACTGCGCGGAGCTTCTCGTACGCCGAGTCGGCACTGTCCGTCCCTAGCCGGACGGCCATCGGGATCTCGCTGTCCGGCGACAGCAGAACTAGACCAACGTCCGAGCCGGGTGGAACGACCTCCACGAATCGAGCGCCTGGCCAGACCTCGACGTCGTGGCGAACCTCGAAGCCGAGAACGTCGACGTAGAACCGAATCGCCTCATCCTGGTCGCGGACTGGCACCGACACGTTGACAATTCGGGTCGTCATCGCCATAAGCCCACGTTAACTCCGCGCGACCGAGGTAAACCTGGTACGTCCACGAATGACGGTGTTGCACTTGCCCATCGAGGTAGGCGATTGGTTACCGGCGAGTCATGTTTGCGCTGTGGCACTGACGAGCGTGCGATCCGGTGAGTTCAACAACTCCGGCGCCCGACGACATCGACCCGAATTGCCGTCCCGAACAGCCCCGGAGCTGTGCGACTGGTGTTCGGCTGTGGCCGGCCACGTGTTGACGCCGCGTGTTAGGTGAAGCGGCGTTCGCGTGCTTCCCGTTCGACGAGGAATCCAGCCTGGTGGCGGCGGCCAGGGCTGACGGCGGGGTCGTCGGCGATCTTGCAGAGGTCGTCGATGACTTCGGGGTCCCCACACGACCACCGGGCGAGGTGAAGGTAGTAGACGCGGCGTTTGTCGGCGAGTGGAACGGCTGCGCGTAGTTGCGGGACGTAGCGTGGATCGCCGAGCAGACCAAGTTCGTTTGCGCCGATGAACATCGGTGGCTTGAACTCCCGTCGGAACACGATCTCCGCCGCCCGGTGGTCGCGGCGCAACGCCAGGCCGTGCGCGCAGTCATAGGCGGCAAGGACGTCGTCGGCTGCTGCCAGTCGCATCCGGACTAATGCATCCTGCGCTGTCCTGTGCCAATCCGGATCGACACCGGGGGGGCGTTTGCGATTCCGATAACTTTGGCCGATCTCTTGGCTGTATTCGTAGAGGGCGTCGGGATCAAGGAACGGAGCGAGCGCCCGAGCGGCAGGCTCACCACCGATCCGCCCGAGCGCCTCGATGGCAGCGGTGGTCACCTGTCCGCCGACTTGCAGCGCAGCAGTCAGCTGGGGAAGTGCGTCTGAGTCGCGTACCTTCTTCAGCTCACCCAATGCCTTCAGGTCGCCAGCGCTGCACCGCTCGATCAGCTCTGAGACCATCGATGCTCGAGCTGCCTCGGTCTCCGATCGCAGCCAGGAACCGAACGAGAAGT
Organism: Mycobacteriales bacterium; assembly: GCA_035504215.1. Taxonomy (NCBI): domain Bacteria; kingdom Bacillati; phylum Actinomycetota; class Actinomycetes; order Mycobacteriales; species Mycobacteriales bacterium. Next base: position 68,361 of record DATJSI010000112.1, on the reverse strand, counting down.
ACCCGACTGCCCCCTCCTTAGCGAACTGCCACAACTGCCAGTCACCGGTGCGCCCGACCTTGACCAGTACCGTCGGCCACTCAGAATCGCTTCCGATCAGCAATGACCGTCCATCCAAGGCGGTGTAATCCGCGACCTCCTCCCCGTCGGCCGTGATCGGATCGCCGAAGTCCGTATCAGCCCACAGTTCGAACAGATCGGGCTGAGCCTGCGCGAACGGCAGCACGAGCTGGACCGGGTACAAGCCGTAACTAGCCGTCGGCCGGTCAGACGCAGCCGACTCCGCCTGTGTCACCAAACCGTTGACCCCGGCGTGAGCGCCATTCGAACAGGCCAGGAACTGCCGGTATGAACGGGGAAGCCGCTGGCCCAGCCGCTCCTCTGCCGCGACCAGCTCAGCCTCGGACGCCGGATCGCACAGCACCGTGCCGCGCTCCACTACGGCATCCACCGGCGGAAATGCTTCCACCGCCGCCGCCCGTGCCAGCCCGTCCCAGGTCACGAGCAGATCCTTCATGGACACCGTTCGACCTCCCACCGGCCCATCACCCAACCCCACTGGAGCATCGGAACAACACCACCGTCGCTTCAGCAGGCCCGAGCGAACAGAGGTGCCGAACAGTCCCCAGACGTCATTGGGCTCGCGTCCGTATTCGTCATGTGGATGTCTGCGGCGGCGGGTGGTTTGGGTGCCGTCGCGCCAGCAACCGCACGCCCCGCGTGGCCGGCGGTCGGGCTAGCCCAATGGGCTGGAGCCGATGAGTCCCAGCATCTCTGTGCTGACGTAGAGAGTGCGAGGTCGGCCGGCGCTGGTGCCAGGCTGGCGGGCGTACTCGGTCAGCACGCCGGCGGCGGCAAGCGTGCTGAGCGCCTGCCTCGCGGCCACTGCCGATAGGCCGAGGCTGTCTCGCACGATGGCGGAGTCGGGGATGCGTCACCCCTTTTCGTAAGGGTCAACCCTTAGCCTTACTTTATTGCTCCCCAACTGTCACGCTTCACGACTACGCATATTCATGGACGCGCACTACGCGGCAGGGGTGCGCTCGCGGCTTGACTGGCGCGGCGCCGGAGCAACCAGTACGGCGGACACACCGCCGAACAAGAATGACGAAGGGGCGGTCCCGATCGGGACCGCCCCTTCGACGCGTTGTGCGTGGACTTAGAAGTCCATGCCGCCCATGCCGCCGTCGCCACCCGGCATCGCCGGCGCTGACTTCTCCGGCTTGTCGGCGATGACCGCCTCGGTGGTGAGGAACAGCGCGGCGATCGACGCAGCGTTCTGCAGCGCCGAGCGCGTGACCTTCGCGGGGTCGATGATGCCGGCCTTGATCAGGTCGACGTACTCGCCGGACGACGCGTCGAGACCGTGGCCCGGCTTGAGGCCGCGCACCTTCTCGACCACGACGCCGCCTTCGAGCCCGCTGTTCGCGGCGATCTGCTTGATCGGCGCCTCGAGCGCGATCTGCACGATGCGCGCGCCGGTCGCCTCGTCGCCGGTCAGGTCCAGCTTCTCGAACGCGCTCTTGCTCGCGTGCAGCAGCGCCACGCCACCACCGGCGACGATGCCCTCCTCAACCGCAGCCTTCGCGTTGCGGACGGCGTCCTCGATGCGGTGCTTGCGCTCCTTGAGCTCGACCTCGGTCGCGGCACCGACCTTGATGACCGCAACGCCACCGGCCAGCTTGGCCAGCCGCTCCTGCAGCTTCTCGCGGTCGTAGTCGCTGTCCGACTTCTCGATCTCGGCCTTGATCTGGTTGACCCGGCCGGCGATCTGGTCGGTGTCACCGGCGCCCTCGACGATCGTGGTCTCGTCCTTGGTGACGACGATCTTGCGGGCCCGGCCGAGCAGCTCGAGGTCGGCGTTCTCCAACTTGAGCCCGACCTCCTCGCTGATGACCTGACCACCGGTGAGGATGGCCATGTCCTGCAGCATCGCCTTGCGGCGGTCGCCGAAGCCCGGAGCCTTGATGGCCACCGACTTGAAGGTGCCGCGGATCTTGTTCACGACCAGCGTTGCGAGCGCCTCGCCTTCGACGTCCTCGGAGATGATCGCGAGCGGCTTGCCGCCCTGCATGACCTTCTCGAGCACCGGCAGCAGGTCCTTCACTGCCGAGATCTTGGAGTTCGCGAACAGGATGTACGGGTCGTCGAGCACGGCTTCCATGCGCTCGGCGTCGGAGACGAAGTACGGCGAGATGTAGCCCTTGTCGAAGCGCATGCCCTCGACCAGCTCCAGCTCGAGACCGAAGGTGTTCGACTCCTCGACGGTGATGACGCCTTCCTTGCCGACCTTGTCCATCGCCTCGGCGATGATCTCGCCGACCGAGGAGTCACCGGCGGAGATGCTCGCGGTCGACGCGATCTGCTCCTTGGTCTCGACGTCCTTGGCCTGCTTCGACAGCTCCTCGCTCACCCGCTCGACGGCGGCCTCGATGCCGCGCTTCAGCGACATCGGGTTGGCGCCGGCAGCGACGTTGCGAAGGCCTTCGCGCACGAGTGCCTGAGCGAGGACGGTCGCCGTCGTCGTGCCGTCACCGGCGACGTCGTCGGTCTTCTTGGCGACCTCCTTGACCAGCTCGGCGCCGATCTTCTCGTACGGGTCTTCGAGCTCGATCTCCTTGGCGATGCTCACGCCGTCGTTGGTGATCGTGGGAGCGCCCCACTTCTTCTCCAAGACGACGTTGCGGCCCTTGGGTCCGAGGGTCACCTTCACGGCGTCGGCGAGCTGGTTCATGCCCCGCTCGAGCGCGCGCCGCGCGTCCTCGTCGAAAGTGATGATCTTTGCCATTGCGGTGGGATCCTCCCGCGAGATGCGTTCGTCCAGGGACTGCCTTGTCCACGGACCGTGTCCAGGGACTCCGGCGCTGTCACTCGCCAGGCCAGAGTGCTAGATCCATTGTTAGCACTCGACCCTGCCGAGTGCAAGACGGCCGCCGGCGTCGAGGCCGGCTCCCGCGGGCGACCGGCGGGTAAACCGGACACGCCCGGAAAAAATCCCGGATTCAAGGACGGCGGGCCGGACGCCGACCTAAGGTATGCGGGGCCACCCAGCCGGGTGACCGTCGCCTCCGTTCGCCAAACCTGTCCGCGGAGTGCGTACACCGAACCCACGGACAGGATCGGGGACCCAACAGCACACGAGCGCGGGGCACGCGCTCTTGGGGTGAAGCCGCTCCGGCGGCCGGGCTAGCCACGGTCCGAACCCGACAGCTAACCCGGTCGGCGTCGGAGAGCGCCTTCATGTTCCGTGCGACCCTGTCTGCCCGCTTGGGCATCCTCGCCGCATCCCTGTTCCTCTGCCTCGGCCTGGCCGCGAGCCCCGCGTTCGCGCAGACCCAGAACGCCGAGCCCGGCTCCAGCACCACGACCCCGCTGGCCGCTACCGCGCCGCATGCCGCCCCGGCGCGTGCGACCGGTGCGATGACCCTCACGCAGCTCCACAACGACGTACGCCGGGTGCTGCGCGAAGCCGCCCGCCAGAAGGGCAAGCCCTACCAGTACGGCGCCGACGGCCCGCATGCCTTCGACTGCTCCGGCCTGGTCCGCTTCGTGTTTCTGCACGCAGTCCACATCTCGCTGCCGCACAACGCCGCGGAGCAGTACCACTCGTTGCACCACATCCGCCGCCGCCACCTCAAGCCGGGCGACCTGGTCTTCGTCGACAACGGCTACGTCTCGCATGTCGGCATCTATGACGGGCACGACTACTGGTGGGTGGCGCCGCACACCGGCACCCACGTGCAGCGCCAGCACATCTACAAGGCGCATCTGGTCTACGCCCAGGTGTTCCGCCTGTCGAAGAAGTCCAGCAAGTAGCCGGCCCGTCCCGCAATCAGCCGCCGGCGACCGCTGGGATGATCGAGACGGTAGTTCCAGCGGGCGTCGGTGTCTGCAACCCCTCGGCGAAACGCACATCGTCGTCGTCGACATAGACATTCACGAACCGGCGCAGCTTGCCGTCGTCGTCGAGGACGCGGGTGCGGAAGCCGGGGTGCTCGGCCTCCATCCGGTCCAGTACGTCGGCCAGGGTCGACGCCTCGTCGACGGACACCTCGGCCGCGCCGCCGGTGAGCGACCGCAAAATGGTCGGAACCCGCACGGTGATCATTCGCTCAACCCCGCCTCTCGAAACGCCTGCAATGTCGGAGCGATCGTGACGGTCGGGCCCACGGCGTCGACAACGGCGTCCAGCGTCTTCAGCCCGTCACCGGTGTTCAGGATGACCGTCTCGGCCTCGGGATCCAGCCGCCCGGTCTCGAGCAGCTTGCGCAAAGTGGCGACCGTGACGCCACCTGCCGTCTCGCCGAATATTCCGGTCGTACGCGCGAGCAGCCGGATGCCGTCGACGATTTCGGTGTCGCCGACGTCCTCGATCACCCCACCGGTACGTCGCACGACGTCCAGCGCATAGGGACCATCGGCGGGGTTGCCGATCGCGAGTGACTTCGCGATGCCGGTCGGCCGCACCGGCGCGACCACGTCGTGTCCCGCACGAAACGCCGCCGCAACCGGCGAGCAGCCGGTCGACTGCGCACCGAACACCCGGTACGCCGTCGGGTCCACGAGACCGAGCCGGCTCAGCTCGCGCCACGCCTTGTCGACCTTCGTGAGCAACGAGCCGGACGCGATCGGGATGACGACCTGCTCGGGCAACCGCCAACCGAGCTGTTCGGCGATCTCGAAGCCGACCGTCTTCGAGCCCTCGGCGTAGAACGGGCGGACGTTGACGTTGACGAAGCCCCACGGCAGCTCGCCGGCGATCTCGGCGGACAGCCGGTTGACCTCGTCGTACGAACCTTCGACCGCGACCAGAGTCCCGCCGTAGACCGCGGTCGTCACCGACTTGCCGGCCTCGAGGTCATGGGGGATGAAGACGACCGAACGCAGACCGGCGTTCGCCGCAGCGGCGGCGACCGCGTGCGCGAGGTTGCCGGTGGAGGCGCAGGCGAGCACGCGGTAGCCGAGTGCCCGGGCGGCCGACGCCGCCACCGCGACCACTCGGTCCTTGAACGAGTGCGTCGGGTTGCCGCTGTCGTCCTTCACCCACAACGACCGCATGCCGAGCTCGCGCGCGAGGTTGGGCGCCGGCACCAGGCGGGTCATTCCGACTCGAAGGTCCACGAGTGGTTCGACCGGTAGCAGACCGCGATAGCGCCACATTGACTGCGGGCCGGCCTCGATACTCGCGCGCGTCACGGCGCGCAGTGCGTCGGGGTCGTAGGCGATCTCGAGGGGACCGAAGCAGAGCTCGCACACGTGGGTCGGCCCGAGCGGGTAGGTGGCACCGCACTCACGGCATACCAGTGCTTCGGCGGAGCCGAACTGCGCCGCCGGGCGGTCGATCAACGAGGTCATTGCAACCTTCCGTCCTCATCTTTCCCGAGACGCGATCCGCGTCCGAGCCGGAGTTGGCACCTGCCCGCGATCGGGTGGTTGCCGGGGCTTCACCGGGCCGGTCCCTCTGCCCCTCTTGATGAGTGCGCGACCCGAAGGTCGCGCAGGGCAAGTCTGCCATACGCGGTTCGGTTACTGTCGGGGCGATGGTGCAATGACAAGCGGCATGGCCAAGATCGTCATCGCGTCCAACCGCGGGCCGATCGCCTTCCACCGCGACGACGACGGCCGGGTCACCGAGTCGCGCGGGGGCGGCGGCCTCGTCTCCGGCCTGGCCGCCGTGCGGTCAGAGGGCGCGACGGTATGGGTCTGTGCCGCGCTGAGCGATGACGACCGCGCAGTCGCCGCGTCGGCTCCCGCCGGGCGGCTCGACCGCGCCGGGCACGACACCGGCGGCGCGGTCAGGATGCTGCCGATCGAACCCGCGACCTACGAAGCGGCGTACAACGTCGTCTCCAACACCACCTTGTGGTACCTGCACCACGGGTTGATCGACAACGCGAACCCGCCGGACTACGAGAACGCGGAGTGGCGCCGGGCATGGACCGGGTACGTCGACTACAACACCGAGTTTGCGGATGCGGTCGCCGAGGAAGCCGCGCCCGGCGCGCGGGTCCTCGCCCAGGACTACCACCTCACGCTGCTGCCCGAGCTGCTCCGCAGCCGACGGCCGGACGTGCGCATCGGGCTGTTCACCCACACCCCGTGGTCGACTCCGGAGAACTTCGCGCTGCTGCCCGACGACGTAGCCCGCGCGTTGCTCACCGGGATGCTTGGTGCCGACACGCTCGGCTTCCACTCGCCGCGATGGGCGAAGGACTTCATCGCCTGTTGCGCGCGGCTGCTCGACGTCGACCACGACGACAGCTCGGTGCGTCACGGTGGGCGAACGACGGCCGTGCGGATCTACCCGCTCGGGGTCGATCCGGAGCCGCTGCTCGAGCGGGCGGCGCAACCGGACGTCGCCGCCGACCGGGATGCGCTCAAGGCCGAGCTGGCCGATCGGAAGGCGATCGTCCGCGTTGACCGCACCGAGCCGTCGAAGAACCTCGCCCGCGGCCTCGAAGCGTTTCGCCGGTTGCTCGACGACCATCCCGAGCACCGGCAGCACGTCGTGCACGTGGCGATGGCCTACCCGAGTCGCCAGGACATCGCCGACTACCGGGACTACACGGCGTACGTCGAGGATCTCGCGAAGCTGATCAACGCTGAGCTCGGCACGGCCGGCTGGACCCCCGTCGAGCTCCAGGTTCGCAACGACTACGCCGAGTCACTCGCGGTTCTGGGCGCGGGAGACGTCGTACTGGTCAACCCGGTGCGCGACGGGATGAACCTGGTCGCGAAGGAAGCGATCGTGCTGACCGACGACGCGGTGCTCGTGCTCTCGCGAGAAGCAGGAGCCGCCGACGAGCTCGGAGGCGCCGCGCTCCTGGTCGATCCGTACGACGTCGCCGCGACCGCGCAGGCGCTGCACGACGCACTCGTGATGCCCGAGGCGGAGCGGACCCGGCGACATGCGGAGCTGCGCAAGGCTGCGATCGCCATGCCGCCGCACGAGTGGCTGGCAGCGCAGCTCGCCGACCTCTAACCCGAATTCGCATGGCCCATGAGTGGTGCCCCAGCGCCACGGATGGGCCATGGGTGGGGGCATAGCCCCACCGATGGGCCATGCGTGCGGAGGCGGCGGCTACAGCATCGCGAGCAGGCCGGCCAGCCAGCCGACGACCGCGTCCGGTCCCGGGAGCACCAGGTCGGCCGCCTCCCGCAAGCCCGGCGGCACCTCGGCGGTCTCGCCGGGACGGGCTGCTTTGAACGCCACCACGGCCAGGCCGTTGACGGCGCCCGAGTCCCGCAGCGCCCTCACCGTCCGGAACGCGGGCAGGTCGCCGACATCGTCACCCACGTACATCACGGTGGCGGCACCGGTCTCCTCGACGAGCGCACGCAACGCTGCGCCCTTGTCGATGCCGGACGGGCGGAGCTCGATCACGTACCGACCGCCGACCGCTTCCAGCCCCATGTCAGCGGCGAGGCGGCGCAGCACCGGCCCGAGCTCGTCCAGTGCGCGTTGCGGGTCGGCGGCGGGTCGGGTGTGGACCGCGACCGAGTGCTCCTTGTCCTCGACGTAGACCCCGTCGGGGGCAGCCTCGAGAATCGCGGGGAGTCGCAGCCGGACGCGGTCGATCGCCGGATCCGGTGGAGGCGAGTCGACCCGACCGCCCTGCCAGCGCTGCAGCCCGTAGTGCCCGAGCACCCGCAACCCGGGGATGTCGCCGAAGCCGCTGAGGTCGACCACCTCCTGGGCGGCTCGTCCGCTGATCACCGCGAGCATGCCGATCTGTTCCGCGAGCGATCGCAACACCTCGTGCGCGCCCGCGACCGGGCTCGCGTCCTCGGGGCGAGCCACGATCGGCGCGAGGGTGCCGTCGAAGTCCAGAGCGACCAACGCGCTTCGGGGATCGGCCAGCAGCGCAGCGACCGCGTCAGTCACTACTCAGCTGACCCAGTCCGCGGTGATGACCAGCGTGATGCCGGTCTGAGTGAGGCCGACGTCGGAGTTCGGTTCGACCCTGCGGACCTCCGCGAACTCGCGGGCCAGGTGCTTGGCGGCGGCCTTGTTGCCGGCCGAGTAGTAGACGGTCGTCTCGGAGATCACGCCTTGAAGGTTCCCGATCACGCCCACGTGCCAACCCTTTGACTCGATCTCACCGGCCACCTGGTGGGCGAGCCCGGTCAGCCGGGAGTTGTTGAGCACCTGCACCGGGGCCTTCGCCGTACGGTCGGCCGGCTTGCCGGTATGGGTCGTCGCACTGCTCGCGGAGGGTGAGCCGCCCGATGCCACCGGGCTGGAGGCGCCCGGGCTCGGGCCGCCGGCGACCGGGACCGACGTGCTCGGGCTCGGCGAGGCCGGCGCGGTGGTGGACGGCGAGCTCGCCGGAGTGCTCGGTATGGCGCTGTGCGACCCGCCGGCCGCCGCAGCGGTGCTGCCGTTCGGCTTGCCGTTGATCCAGATCAGCAGCGCGACGACCGCACCGACGACCACGAGCGCGACGACCGGACCGAGGACACGTCCGAACTGCGCGCCCGGTGGCGGCGCCCGATGGCTGCGCGGGCGGGTAGCCAGCGGCGCGGTGTCGGAGTCGACCGCATCCGGCGCGGCATCCGACGTCGGGCCCGACACCGGGCCCGACGGAGGGTCCGACGCCGGGGCAGGCGTTCCCGGCTCCGGCACCGCGGCGTGCCCTTCCGCGGTCCCGTGGCCGGACTCCGCGCTGGGCGGGGGTGTGGGCTCCGGCTCGGGATCCCAGTTCGGCTCCCACAGCGGTTCGTCGCCGGGCCGCCCCTCACCGCCCGTGGGCCCGAACTCGCTCACAGGACGACCGTAGTGCGGACAACGGGGGTTACCCGGGATTGCGGGCGCGGGCGGAAGTGCCCGGTCAGGCCTCGAATCCCAGGCGGCGGGCCGATCGCGCCCGCTGCCGCGCGGCCCGCAGCCGACGCAGCCGCTTCACGAGCATCGGATCGGCGGCGAGCGCCTCCGGCCGGTCGAGAAGCGCGTTGAGGACCTGGTAGTAGCGGGTTGCGGACATGTCGAACAGGTCGCGCACCGCCTGCTCCTTGGCGCCGGCGTACTTCCACCAGTGCCGCTCGAACTCCAGGATCTGGCGGTCGCGCTCCGAGAGCTCACCGTCGGCCGCATCGCGGCCGGTAACCGCTCCCTCAGCGCTCATGACGCACTCCTCGCGGTCGCTCGGCGTACACCGAACCCGGCGGACCTGACTTCAGCCGCGCACCTGAACTACAACGCTGTCATTCTGGCACGGCGACCGCGCGAGGTCACGCAGCCCTCTGCCGGTCACCCGGGCCGCGCAGGTCAGGGATACAGCCCGCGGGTCCGGTGCGCCTCGGCAACCCGGCCGACGCCGATCATCTGCGCGGCGGTGCGCAGCGAGGTCCCGCGTTCCTCGGCGAGCGCGGCGACCTCGGCGTAGGAGTTCTCGAGGATCGCCCGCATGCGGTCGGACACCTCGTGCTCGGTCCACCAGTACGCCTGCAGGTCCTGGACCCACTCGAAGTAGGACACCGCGACGCCGCCGGAGTTGGCCAGGATGTCGGGTACGACGACCACGCCCTTGCTCTCCAGGATGGCGTCCGCGTCCGGCGTGGTCGGCCCGTTGGCGCCCTCGACGATGAAGCGGGCCTTCACCCGGTCGGCGTTGCCGTCGTGGATGACGCTCTCCAGCGCCGCGGGCACCAGCACGTCGACATCGAGCTCGAGCAGCTCCTCGTTGGAGATCGAGTCCGTGCCCGGATAGCCGACGACCGACTCCATGCCCCCGCGGATGTCGCGCAGCATCTTCGCGGGGTTCATCCCGCGCGCGTTGTAGGCGCCGCCCTTCACGTCCGAGACCGCGACGATCTTGCAGCCGGCGTCATGCAGGTACTGCGCAGCGAGCCCGCCGACCTTACCGAAACCCTGCACCGCGACAGAGACCTCGGTGGGGTCTACGCCGGCCGCCTGCAACGCCGAGAACGCCGTGATCATGACGCCGCGGCTGGTCGCGCCGGCCCGGCCCTCGGACCCGCCCACGCTCACCGGCTTGCCGGTCACGACGCCGGTCACCGTGTAGCCCTTGTTGACCGAGTAGGTGTCCATGAACCACGCCATGGTCTGCTCGTCGGTGCCGACGTCCGGGGCCGGGATGTCCTTCTCCGGCCCCACGATCGGGCCGATCTCGCTCGCGTAGCGACGGGTCACGCGTTCGAGCTCGGTCTGGCTGTAGAGCCGCGGGTCGATCGTCACCCCGCCCTTGGCCCCGCCGTACGGGATCCCGATCAGCGAGCACTTCCACGTCATCCACATCGCGAGCGCGCGCACCTCGTCGATGTCGGTCGACGGGTGGTAGCGAATCCCGCCCTTGGCGGGTCCGCGCGAGAGGTTGTGCTGCACGCGGTAGCCGCGCAGCACCTCCGTGCTCCCGTCGTCGCGGCGCAGCGGAATGCTGACCGTCATCTCGCGCCGCGGCGTGGCGAGCAGCTGGTGCATGCCATCGTCGAGACCGAGCTGCTTCACCGCCTCGGCGAGCTGTGTCCGCGCGGACTCCCATGCCGACTGGCGTGCACCCACTTGCTGTTCCACCTCCACCCCGCACGATCTCCGTTGACCGCGCGGGTGTACGACAGATCATCCTGCCATTCCCGGATGTACGGCGGATCCGCGGATCGGGCGGTTGGTGACCTGATCCGCCGGTTCCCGTGCGGGAAAGAGCCCCGTGTCCGGATCGAACGGACGACCTGCCGCTTACAAGGCGGCTGCTCTACCACTGAGCCAACGGGGCAGAGGATCAAGGGTAGCCGCGCGACCCGTTCCCTCAGGCGATCGCGGGACCGGCGTCCCCGAGGTCGTCGCCGGTTGCCACCGCGGCCTCGCCGGTTCCGACCGTGTCACCGGCCACCGGGGTGGTGACTCCCTCGTCGGCACCGAAGAAATAGTGGTAGGCGAGCGCGGCGAGCGCACCTCCCACGAGCGGCGCGAGGATGAAGACCCAGATCTGAGTGAGCGCGGTATGGCCGACGATCAGCGCCGGGCCGAGGCTGCGCGCCGGGTTGACCGACGTACCGGTCAGCGGAATCCCGACCAGGTGCACGACGGTGAGCGCGAGGCCGATTGCCAGCCCGCCGAAGCCGATCGAGGCGAGCCGGCTGGTCGCCCCGAGGACGACGAAGACGAACAGGAAGGTCAGGACGACCTCGGCGAGGAATGCACCGCCCGCGTCGATGTGGATCATCGAGGCCTTGCCGAAGCCGTCGGCACCGAGGCCGGTGGTCGCGCGCGAGTATGCGGGCGAGGTTTCGAAGATCCCCCACAGCACCAGCGCGCCGACGATGCCGCCGAGGAACTGCGCGAGCCAGTAGCCGACCGCCTCCTCGAGATCCATCCGGCCGGACACGAGGAAGCCCATCGTGACCGCGGGATTCACGTGGCAGCCGGAGATCGGGCCGATCGCGTAGGCAAGCGCGAGGACCGTGAGGCCGAAGGCCAACGCGGTCGCGACGACCCCCGCCGACACGCTCGCGCCGGTGAGACCGAAACCGAAGCTCAGCGTTGCGACACCGACCGCGAAGATCACCAGCAATGCCGTGCCCAGGAACTCCGCCACCAGTTTGCGCACGTCCATGCCCACTCCCCAAGTCGGACGCCAGAACCGCCTACGGCAGACCATAACCACCGACCGCGTCGAACCGGGACACTGAACGGTGTGCGTACGCCGACCCGGATGACCCGTCGCAGCGTGCTCGGCCTGATCACCGGCGCGACCGCAACGACGCTGGCCGGCTGCCACTCCGGCTCGAAGCGCACCGCGGCGTCGCCGCCGCCCAGCGGATCGCCGAGCGCAACCCGCACCTCAACCGGCCCGGCGGCCGCGGATTGGCGAGCCCTGCGCCGAAGCCTGGCCGGTGACCTGCTCCGGCCGTCGAGCACCGGCTTCGAGCGCGCCAGGCTGTTGTTCGACCGCCGGTTCGACCCCGTCAAGCCCACGGCGATCGCGCAGGTCGCCTCGGCCGCGGACGTCGCGGCGGCGATCGCGTTCGCCCGGCGGTTCCGGCTCCCCCTGCGGATCCGTTCCGGCGGCCACTCCTACATCGGCGCCTCGACCGGAACCGGCCTGGTGATCGACGTACGCCGGCTCAGCGCGGTCGCGGTCGACTCCGCCGAAAGTACGGCAACGATCGGCGCCGGCGCGGCGCTGGTCGACGTCTATGCGCAGCTCGCCCAGCGAGGGGTGTCGATCCCGGCTGGGTCATGCCCGTCGGTCGGCATCTCGGGGTTGACCCTCGGTGGCGGCATCGGCGTCGTCGCCCGGCGCTACGGCCTGACCTGCGACCGCCTGGTCGAGGCGACGATCGTGACGGCGGACGGCCGCTCGCTGACCTGCGACGGTTCCCATGACCCGGACCTGTTCTGGGCACTGCGCGGAGGGGGCGGCAGCTTCGGCGTCGTCACCTCGTTGACGTTCGCGACCCACCCGGCCGACTCGCTCGCCCACGCCTACGTGTCGTGGCCGTGGTCCGCCGCCGCAGAGGTCATCGCGGCCTGGCAGTCCTGGGCGGTGGCCGCGCCGCGCTCGTTGTGGTCGACCGCCCACGTCCTCGCCACCGGAGCGGCTGGTGGCCCGACGGTTGCCGTCGCCGCCGTCATGGTCGGCAGCCAGCCGGCACTCCAACAACACATCGGCGCGCTGACCCAGTCCGTGCCGGTCGCTCCGCAGGCGAACGTGGTCGCGAGCGAGAGCTACGCGGCGACGATGATGCTCGAGGCAGGGTGCAGCAGCCTGACCGTCGAGGCCTGCCACATCGCCGCGGAGACTCCCGGCGGAACGCTCCCGCGCGATGCCTTCGTCGCCGGCTCGGACTTCTTCACGAGCCCGATCCCGGGAAGCGGCATCGCGGCGCTGGTCGCGGCGGTCGCAGCCCGGCAACGCGACCCTCGGCTCGGCGCGGGCGGGGCGTCGTTCGACGTCCTCGGCGGCGCGGTTTCGGCCGTCGCGCCGGACGCGACCGCGTGGGTGCATCGTGAGGCGCTGTTCAGCGCTCAATACACCGCCTCGTGGCAGGACCTGCCGGGCAACGGTCCGCTCGCCCGCAACCAGCACTCGCTCGCGACGATTCACAACGCGGTACGCCGTTACGCCTCCGGCCAGGCCTACCAGAACTACGCCGACGACTCGCTGCCGGATCCGCAGCAGGCCTACTACGGCGCGAACCTCGCGCGCCTGATCGACGTACGCCGGCGCTACGACCCGGACGGGGTGTTCAACCAGCCGCAGGGCGTGCCGCTGCGCTGATCGCTCGAGCCGGATCAGTCGGCGCGACGGCGGCGAGCGATCTCCGCGAGCGCGATGCCGGTCGCGACCGAGGCGTTCAGGGACTCGACGGCGCGGCGCAGCGGGATCCGCACCGTCAGGTCGCAGGTCTGCCCGACGAGGCGCGACAACCCGCGGCCCTCGGCACCGACGACCAGAACCAGCGGGCTGGTCGCGAGCTCGAGGTCGTCGAAGTCGATCTCCCCACGCCCGTCCAGCCCGGCGAGCATCAGCCCCGCGTCGGCGTACGACTTGAGCGTCCGCACCAGGTTGGTCACGCGAGCGACCGGCACGTGGGCGAGCGTCCCGGCGCTGGCGCGCCACGCGGCCGGCGTGACACCCACCGCGCGACGCTCGGGCAGCAGGATCCCCTGCGCGCCGAACGCCGCCGCGGAGCGGGCGATCGCGCCCAGGTTGTGCGGGTCGGTCACGCCGTCGAGCGCGACCACGAGCGGCGGCTCGGGTTCCTCGAGCACGCGCCGCAGCAGGTCGTCGGGATCGGCGTAGTCATACGGGCGCACGGCCAGGGCGACACCCTGATGCGGCGCCCCGGCGGTCAGCCGATCGAGGTCGGTGCGGGTGACTTCGAGCAACGCGACGCCGCGATCTGCCGCGAGCTTCTTCGACTCCGTGACGCGGTCGTCGCGCGCCAGGCCGGTGGCGACGTAGAGCGTGGTCGCGGGAACGGACGCTCGAAGGGCCTCGACCACAGCGTTCCGGCCGGCGACGAGGTCCTCGGCGCCCGGCCGGCGCCGCGCCTTCGGACCGGCGCTTGTCGCGCGCGCGGCGTCGGCACGCTTGGCGGCCGCCCGCGCCCTGCGTGCGGCCGGATGGCCGGTCCGCTCACGGGCCGGTGGAGTCGGGCCGCGGCCCTCGAGCCGCCGCCGGCCGTGCCCGCCGGTGCCCTTGCTCGGACCCTTCTTCGAGGCCATCAGCCGACGCGCCAGCGAGGACCCTGCGGCGTGTCCTCCACCGCGACCCCGGCCGCCGTGAGGGCGTCACGGATCCGGTCGCTCTCCGCGAAGTCCTTGCGGTCGCGCGCGGCCTGGCGCGCATCGAGCAGCGCGGGCACGATGCCCTCGACCGCCCGCCGCAGGGCCGCGTCGCTCGAGGAGTCGATGAAGTCACCCGGCCACAGCCCGAGCACCCGGGTCATCGCGGCGACGTCGGCGAGTGCCGCACGGGCGGCTTGCTCCTCGCCCTCCGCCAACGCGGTGTTGCCGTCCCGCACGCGCTCGTGCAGCACGCCCAGCGCCGCGGGCACCCCGAGGTCGTCGTCCATCGCAGCCGCGAACGCGGCCGGAACGGTGGCGCCCGCGGGCGGCTCGCCGAAGCGCTCGGCCGCGCGCTCCAGGAAGCCTTGGATCCGGGAGTACGCAGCATCCGCCTCGGCCAGAACTGCGTCGCTCCACTCGGTGTCCGAGCGGTAGTGCGGAGCGGCCAACGCGTAGCGCAGCGCGGCCGGCCGGGACATCGCCAGCAGGTCCGGCACGAACAGCGAGTTTCCGAGCGACTTGCTCATCTTCGCGCCGGCGGTGTTGAGCATGCCGTTGTGCAGCCAGAACCGCGCGAAGCCGTCACCGGCGGCATTCGACTGCGCGAGCTCGTTCTCGTGGTGCGGGAAGACCAGGTCGAGGCCGCCGCCGTGGATGTCGAAGACCGGGCCGAGGTACTTCGTCGCCATCGCCGAGCACTCGATGTGCCAGCCGGGTCGGCCCGGGCCCCACGGTGTCTCCCAGAACGGCTCGCCGGGCTTCATGCCCTTCCACAACGCGAAGTCGCGCGGATCGCGTTTCGCACCGGGGTCCTCCGACGGAAGCATCGCGTCCGGCTTCTGCCCGGACAGCTCGCCGTACCTCGGGTCCGACGCGACGTCGAAGTACACGTCGCCGCCGGACGGGTAGGCGTGCCCTGCTTCGATCAGCCGCTCGATCAAGGCGACGATCTCCGGCACGTGCCCGGTCGCTCGTGGCTCACCGGTCGGCTCGAGGCAGTTCATCGCGCGGTACGCCGCTTGGAACTGCCTGGTCATCTCGGTGCCGAGCGCCCACCACGGCACGCCGAGCGCCTCGGCGTTGACGAGCACCTTGTCGTCGATGTCGGTGATGTTGCGCAGGTGGATGACGTCGTACCCGCTCGCCAGCAGCCAGCGGCGGGCGATGTCGGAGGCGACCGCGGAACGCATGTGGCCGATGTGCGGCGGCGACTGAACGGTCGGGCCGCAGACGTACATCGTGACGACGCCGGGCAGCAGCGGTTCGAAATCGGCGGTCGCCCGCCGTCTCGTGTCATAAAGCCGCAGCGTCACGCCGAGCAGCCTAATGACGGCAGGAAGAACAGACCTACGGTCGTTCGACGAGCATCGCCAGGCCCTGCCCGACGCCGACGCACAAGGTGGCAAGACCGCGAGCGGCCTGCTCACGCTCCATCCGGCCGAGCAGCGTCACCGTGACCCGGGCGCCCGAGCAGCCGAGCGGGTGGCCGAGCGCGATCGCACCGCCGTCGAGGTTCACGGTGCCGGGATCGAGGCTCAGCCGCCGGACGCAGGCAAGCACCTGTACGGCGAATGCCTCGTTGAGCTCGACCGCACCGAGATCCGATGCCGACCACCCCGCCCGGTCCAACGCCTTCGTCGTCGCCACCACCGGACCGAGGCCCATGGTCGACGGCGGCACCGCGCCCGAAGCGGTAGCGACCACTCGCGCCCGAGGCGTGAGGTTGTGCCGGCGGACGGCGGCTTCGCTCGCAACGACGACCGCGGCAGCGCCGTCGGACAGCGGCGAGGACGAGCCGGCCGTGACGATCCCGCCCTCGCGGAACGCGGGCTTGAGCTTGGCGAGCTGCTCCAGGCTGGTGTCGGCGCGCGGCCCCTCGTCGACGGCGATCGTCCCCGCCTTGGTCTCGACCGCGCAGAGCTCGGCGTCGAACCGGCCGTCCTTGGCGGCAGCCACTGCACGTTCGTGCGATTGCAGCGCAAACGCATCGGAGTCCTCGCGGGTGATGCCGTCCAGCGCGGCAACCTCCTCCGCGGTCTCGCCCATCGAGATCGTTGCCTTGCCGCCGTCGAGCTCGCGCATCCGCGGATTGACGAACCGCCACCCGAGCGAGCTGTCGAACACCTCGCCCGGTCGCGCCCACGGGGTGCCGGGCTTCGCCATGACCCACGGTGCGCGGGTCATCGACTCCACACCGCCGGCGACAACGACATCCGCCTCGCCGGACCGGATTGCCTGCGCCGCCGCGACGATGGCCTGCAGCCCGCTCGCGCACAGCCGGTTGACGGTGTATCCGGGCGTCGAGTCCGGCAGGCCGGCGAGCAGCACAGCCATCCTCGCCACGTTGCGGTTGTCCTCGCCGGCCTGGTTCGCCGCGCCCAGCACGACCTCGTCGACGGCGTCATCCGGGACGCCGGCCCGGGTCAGTGCGGCCCTCACGACCAGCGCCGCGAGGTCGTCGGGGCGGACGCTCGCAAGCACTCCGCCGTACCGCCCGATCGGCGTCCGCACCCCGCCGACGAGATAGGCCGCAGTCTCGTTCATCGCTCCAGTGTTGCTCAGCGGGTCATGACGAGCGCGGTCGCGACGGCGGCCAGCCCTTCACCGCGGCCGGTCAGGCCCAGCCCGTCGGTTGTGGTGGCAGCGAGCGAGACCGAAGCACCGACCGCACGCGAGAGCGCGGTCTCCGCCTCGACCCGGCGTTCGCCGACCCGGGGTCGCTCGCCGATCAGCTGTACGGCGACGTTCCCGATCGCCCAGCCCTCGGCACCGAGGCGACGTGCGGTCTCGGCCAACAGGTCGGCGCCGGAGGCGTTCGCCCAACGTGGATCGCCGGTCCCGAACTGCGCGCCGAGATCTCCGAGCCCGGCCGCGGAGAACAGGCTGTCGCAGACCGCGTGCGCCACGACATCGCCGTCCGAGTGCCCGGTCAGGCCGTGCTCGCCGGGCCAGAGCAGGCAGGCCAGCATCAGGGTGCGGCCGGGCGAGAAGGGATGCACGTCGACACCCACCCCGATCCGCGGGATCGCGGGCAGCGCACTGCTCAGCGGTACGACGCCGTCGGCGGCCGTCATGCGGTGGCGGGGGCAGACGCAGCGCGCGAACTGCTGACGTGCGCGAAGACCAAGCGGCCGTTGGCCGTGATCACCACGCTGGTCACTCGCACGGTGACATCTTTACCTACCAGCGCCTTGGCGCGTTCGACCACGACCATCGTGCCGTCGTCGAGGTATCCCACTGCCTGCCCCGGCTCGCGGCCCGGCTTGATCAGCTGCACCACGACGTCCTCGCCGACGATGACCGGCGGGCGTAGCGCCAGCGAGAGCGCGTGCAGGTTGAGCACCTGCACACCGGTGAGCGTGGCCACCTTCGCGAGGTTGCTGTCGAGGGTCAGCAACGCCTGGTCGTTGTCGAGGCAGGTGCGCACGAGCTTCGCATCCACCTCGTCGACGTCCGGCTGGCTGTCATCCGCGACCACGAGATCGACGTGCGACTCGCGGCGTAGCGACTCGAGCACGTCGAGGCCGCGGCGACCGCGGGCGCGACGCAGCGGATCGGCCGAGTCGGCCAGCCGCTGGAGCTCGTCGAGCACGGGCTGGATCACGATCATGCGGCCGTGCAGGAAGCCGGCCCGGACCACGTCGAGGATCCGCGCGTCGATCGCCACCGAGGTGTCGATCACCTTGTCGGAGGCGCTCGCGGCCTGCCGTCGCGGCGCGACGCCGGTACGCGGCCCGATCACCGCGAGGACCTCGTCGCGCTTGCCGGCACCGATGCGGAAGCCGGTGTAGCTGACCAGGACGATGACGATGCCGAACAGCGCGATCGCGACCAGCGTCTGCGGGATGAAGAACAGCGGCCAGCCGAACGCGGCGCCGAGCGCTGCGCCGCCGAGCGCGCCGAAGCCGCCGGCGATGAGGGTGTCGGCCGAGACGTCGCGCAGGGCGGCCTCGGTCCGGTGCGCGGTCTGCGCGGCGCTTCGCCCGAAGACACCACCCACGACGTAGCCGACCCCGGAGCCGACGATGAGCCCGACACCGACCTCGCCGAAGGGCCCGAGGACGGCGCCGTGACCGTGGCTGGTCAGCAGGTGCCCGGCCTCATAGCCCAGGCCGGCGAAGAACACGACGGTGAGCAACCGAAGGATCTCGATCAAGCCCGACGGTGCCCGTCCTCGGGCACGCGGGGACCAACCTGGCTTCACACCTGTTTGTCTCGACCGGACCACCGGGAGACTTCACCCATTCGGCGGACCGGTATCAGGAGGGTCCGAACCCGGACGAATCAGCCGCTGAGGACCTCGTCGAGCAGGGCTTCTGCCTTGTCCTCGTTGGTGTGCTCCGCGAGCGCCAGCTCGCTCACCAGGATCTGGCGGGCCTTGGCCAGCATCCGCTTCTCACCGGCCGACAGCCCGCGCTCGCGATCGCGCCGCCACAGGTCGCGCACCACCTCGGCCACCTTGTTGACGTCGCCGGAGGCGATCTTCTCGACGTTCGCCTTGTACCGCCGGGACCAGTTGGTCGGCTCCTCGGTGTGCGGCGCCTTGAGGATCTCGAACACGCGCTCGAGGCCGTCGGCGCCGACGACGTCGCGCACGCCGACGTACTCGGCGTTCTCCGCGGGGACCCGAACGGTCAGATCGCCCTGGGCGACCTTCAGGACCAGGTAGATCTTGTCCTCACCTTTGATGGTCCGGGTCTCGATCGCTTCAATGAGGGCGGCCCCGTGATGGGGGTAGACAACCGTCTCACCGACCGTGAACGTCATACGCGCTGTTCCCCTTCCGCTGGGTCGAGGATAGCATGCGCGACCCCTCCCACGACCGGCCGGAAACCGGTGAAACCGCAGGTCAGAGCCATGATCGCGGTTGTCTCAGGGCTTGACAGAAGGCCCCTTGACGTGCTTGTTCGGAATATCTCGCAGTCCTCTTTCGCACGCGCGCACAACGGCGGATACTGAGCCACATGGGGGACGACGACGACCGTCCGCTCGACTTCTCGAGCGCCTCCGACCACGGCTGGCCGGACCCGGACGACCGCGACCCGGCGCTCGACGTCGAGGAGTGGGCGAACCTCATCGCCCCCGATGACATCAGCTCGCTGACCAAGGACATCAGCGCCTATCACCGGGAACTCTGGCTGGCCCGGCGGCGGGCGCAGCTGCGCCGGCTCGCCGCCCGCCCGGCCTTCGCCTCGATCCCGCTGGTGCTCGCCGCGGTCGCGGTCGCCGTCCTGGTCGCAACGCTGATCAACGCGATGGAGCCGCACCGCGACAGCCGGCCGCCCGCCGCGCTCCCGCTCGCGCACCCCACGATCGCCACCGGCCAGGCGGGCGGGCTGCTCCCGGACGTCGCGCTCCAGGACAGCACCGGGCCGTCGGTGTCCGCACGGTCGCTTCGCCCGGCGCTGCTCGCTTTGGTCCCCCTCAACTGCCATTGCGTGCCGCTGCTGGACGACCTCGCCGGGCAGGCCGGGAGCAAGAACCTCCCGCTCGTCGTGATCGCCCCGTCGGACGCCGAGGCCGGAGCGCTGGCCGGCCAGATCGATCAGGGCATGCCCACGGTCCTCTACGACAGCTCCGGCCGGCTCGCCACGGCGGTCGGGGCGCAGGGAATCTCCGTGGTCACCCTGGCCCGGGACGGCACGATCTACACGATTCTCCGCAAGATTCCGCCAGCTCGCCCGCCGCAGGTGAGCGGTGAGCTCACGAGCATGCTGGCCGACCAGCGAGCCTCCGGCTGAGCACCGCGCCTTCGGCGCTTTCCCGCCCGCTCGCGCTGATCCGCGCGACCCACCCGCTCCCGTGCGTCGCCGTGACCGTGCTGGCGACGGCGATGGCGATCGCTGCCGGCATCCATGCCCGCAGTGCGCTGCTCGCCGTCGCGGTGCTCTGCGGCCAGGTGTCGGTGGGCTGGTCCAACGACGCCATCGATGCCCCGCTCGACCGGCAAGCCGCCCGGCCGGACAAGCCGATCGCGGCCGGTGAGCTGTCCCGCCGCCTGGTGGCGGCCTGCGCGGTGAGCGCCCTTGCGGTCGACGTACCACTGTCGTTGGCGCTAGGGCGCCGCGCCGGGATCGCTCATCTCGGCGCCGTCGCGCTGGCCTGGAGCTACAACCTCGGGCTGAAGCGCACCGTGCTCAGCGTCCTGCCCTACGCGGTCGCGTTCGGGCTGGTCCCGGTCGTGGTCGCCTCGATGCTTCCCGGTACGCCGTTCCCGCACGTCGCGCTCGTGGTCGCGGGGGCCGGCTGCGGTGCGGCCGCGCATTTCGCGAACACGATCGGAGACGCGTCCGACGACGCCCTCACGGGCGTGCGCGGGCTGCCGCAACGGATCGGACCGGTCGCCTCGACGGTGGTCTCCGGCGGTTTCGTCGCCGTGGCAGTCGTCGCGATTCTGGTCGCCGCGGGACCTGGACCGCTCACGATCACCGCGGCCGCCATCGACATCGCCGTCGCGGCCGCCCTGCCGCTCGCGATCCGCTTCCCGCGCTCGCGCCGGCTCGCCTTCCACTCGGTAATCGCAGCGGTCGCCGTACTCGTGCTCGCCTTCGTCGTGAGCGGCGGCTCCCACCTGGCCCGCTGACCGGGCAGGTCCGCCGGGGGTGCCTCGGCTCGATGGCCCGGAAGGTCAGTACGCTGACCGAGCCGTCGACGCCGCACCACGTGGTGCCAGGCGGGCTTGCGCTCAAGGAGAGAGAGTTGATTGTGCGCCGCGCGGTGGTTGCCACCGTGTTCGTCGTGAGCGCCGCGACGCTTTCCGCGTGCGGGTTCGAGGCACCCGCCATCGAGACCACGGAGAAGCCGTCGATCCAGGCGGTCGACGTGAAGGTGGCCGCGGTCGACGTCGATGACACGGCGATCACCACGACCACGGTCAACGGCGTTCCGCACTACTGGCTGCAGGCCACCTTCGTGAACAACGGACGTACGTCGGACACGCTCACTCGGGTCACGACCACCAGCGGCACGATGACGATCAACCCGGCGGCGACCGCGGGAAGCACGGGAGCGAGCCAACCACCGGCCGCCGGCGTGGTCCTGCCGCCGGGGATTCCGGTCGAGATCGGCAGCCCGGTGCCCGGCGCCACCGGACCATCGGTCAGCGCGGCGCTCTCGCCCCCGCCGCAGGTCGGGGACTACGTCACGGTCGTCCTGACCTTCGCGCAGGCCGGCACCTCCGCCCGGATCCAGGTGCCGCTCATCCCGGCCGGCGAGACCACGAACCCCACCCAGCCGCTGCCCACCGGCACTGCGTCGGTGCCGCCCGCGATCAGCTAGCGCGCAGCGTCAGCGAGCTGCTTCAGCGGCCCTGGTTGGCCACGGCGGCCATGCCGGACTGCGCGGCCTCCGGGTCGAGGTAGGTCCCGCCGCCGTGCAGCGGGCGCAGCTGTTCGTCGAGGTCGTAGCGAAGCGGCACGCCGGTGGGGATGTTGAGCGCAGGGATCTCCTCGTCACTGATCCCGTCGAGGTGCTTCACCAGCGCCCGCAACGAGTTTCCGTGCGCCGCCACCAGCACGGTCGCGCCAGAGTGCAGATCCGGCACGATCGCGTCGTCCCAGTACGGAAGCAACCGCGCCACGACGTCCTTGAGGCACTCGCTGCGCGGTACGACCTCGGGCGGCAGATCGGCGTAGCGCGGGTCGCCGCTCTGCGAGTACTCGGCACCGGCCTCGATCGGCGGCGGGGGCGTGTCGTAGGAGCGCCGCCAGATCATGAACTGCTCGTCGCCGTACTGGTCGCGGATCTCCGCCTTGTTCTTGCCCTGCAGGTCGCCGTAGTGGCGCTCGTTCAGCCGCCAGCTGCGCCGGACGGGAATCCACCCACGATCACAGCCGTCCAGCGCGTCCTGGGCGGTGATGATCGCGCGGCGCAGCAACGAGGTGTGCAGCAGGTCGGGCAGCAGGTTGTGCTCGCGCAGCAGCTCGCCGGCGCGCAGCGACTCCGCACGCCCTCGGTCGGACAGCGCGACATCGACCCAGCCGGTGAAGCGGTTCTCCGCGTTCCACACACTCTCGCCGTGCCGCAGCAGCACGAGGGTTCCCGTCATGGCTGCACATCCTCGCGCACCTCGTCCGCAGCCGGGTCGGTGAGTCGTCGGCCACGTGACGGATCGGCGAACCGGGCGAAGGCGGCAAGGTTCGCGAGCGACTCGCCGCGCTTGACCCGCCAGTCCCACTCCCGCTCGATCGACGATCGGAAGCCGATCTCGAGAGCGGCGTCGAACCACTCGTCGGAGTACGTCATCACCGAGCCGAGCACGCGGTCGAGCTCGTCCGGGTCGATCGCCGACAACGGCAACCGTCCGACGATGTAGACGTCGCCGTGGTGGTCGACCGAGAAGGCGACGGCGTACATCTTCGCGTTGCGCTCCAGCAGCCAGCGGTAGAAGCGCTCCTGCGCCTCGTCCGGCCGCCGGCAGAAGAACGCCTCGACGTGCAGCGAGTGGTCGCCGACGACGAGCCAGGTGACGGTCGCAAGCTTGTGAGTGCCGGGAAGCCGTACGACGAACGCGCCCGGCTCCGGCTCTTCGAACTGCAGGTCACGTTCCCGCAAGGTGGCCCGGATGACGTCGGCCCGCGCCGACGCGTCGGGTGCGGTCATAAGGCGGAGTAGACCCCGAGCACCTGGTCGACGGTCGCCGACCAGCCGAACCGCGCGGCATGCTCGACCGCGCCTTCGGACAGCACCGACCGGTAGCCGTGCTCCCGGACCAGCCGGCCGACCGCTCGCGCGTAGTCCGCCGGATTGTGGCCGTCGATCAGCTCGCCGGACAGGCCGTCGGCGACGGCGGTCCGCAGCCCACCGACTTTCGCAGCGACGACCGGGGTGCCGCAGGCCTGCGACTCAACCGCCACCAAGCCGAAGGACTCGGTGTAGGACGGCACGACGGTCACGTCCGCCGCGCGGTAGTAGTCGGCGAGCACGGTCTGTGGCACCGGTCGCTCGAACCGGACCAGGTCCGCGATGCCGAGCGCTCCGGCGAGCTTGCTCAAGTGCTCCGGCGCGGTGAGCCCGCTGCCGGACGGGCCGCCGACGACGGCAACGACCAGCCGATCCCGCAGGTCCGGGTCGACCGCGAGCAGCTCGGCGGCGGCGCGCAGCACCACGTCCGGCGCTTTCAAAGGCTGGATCCGGCCGACGAACAACAGGACGACCGCGCCGAGCGGCAGGCCCAGCCGGGCCCGCGCGTCGTAGCGATCCCCCGGCGTGAAGACCCGAAGGTCGACGCCCGGAGCGACCGTGACCACGCGGGCCGGGTCGGCGTTGTAGAGCTCGACCAGCTGATCGGCCTCCTCGGCGGTCGATGCGAGCAACCGATCGGCCGCCGCGACGACCTGCAGCTCGCCGATCGCACGCAGTGCCGGCTCCGGATCATCACCCTCGGCGAGCGAGGCGTTCTTGACCTTCGCCATCGTGTGCATCGAGTGCACGAGCGGGACCCCCCAGCGCTCCTTGGCCAGCCAGCCGACCTGCCCGGACAGCCAGTAGTGCGAGTGGATGACGTCGTACCAACCGGGTTCGTGCAGCGCCTCTTCACGCATCACGCCGCTGGTGAACGCGCAGAGCTGAGCGGGAAGGTCGTTCTTGTCCAGGCCCTCGTACGGACCGGCGGTGATGTGCCGCACGGTGACGCCCGGCACCATCTCGACGACCGGCGGCAGGTCGCTGCTCGTCGAGCGCGTGAAGATGTCCATCGAGATGTCGCGATCCGCAAGCCGGCGAGCCACTTCGGTGACATAGACGTTCAGGCCGCCGGCGTCACCGCATCCGGGCTGGTCGAGCGGCGACGTGTGCACCGACAGCATCGCGACCCGCCGCGGCAGCGCCATGCTTCCATCCTGCCCGATCCGGCGACGACACCGAAATCCCCGCCGTACGGTCACTGATCGTTCACTCCGTAGTCTCGTCCCGTGAGCCGTAGAACCGCCGTCGTCACCGGTGCAAGCAGCGGGATCGGTGCGGCCACCTCGCGCCGGCTCGCCGCGGAGGGGTACGACGTCGTTGCCGCCGCCCGTCGGGTCGACCGGCTCGAGGCGCTGGCGCGCGAGTCAGGTGTCCGCCCGGTTGCGCTCGACGTCACCGATGAGAGCTCGGTGCAGGCCCTCGCCGCGACCATCGACACCTGCCACCTGCTGGTCAACAACGCGGGCGGCGCATTCGGTCTCGCACCGGTCGCCGCCGCCACCGACGACGATTGGCAGCAAATGTGGCAGGTCAACGTCATGGGGACGATGCGGATGACTCGCGCATTGCTGCCGAAGCTCGAAGCAAGCGGGGACGGCGTGATCGTCACGGTGACGTCGACGGCCGGACACGGCGCTTATGAGAACGGCGGCGGCTACATCGCGGCGAAGTTCGCCGAACGCGGGGTCAGCGAGACCCTGCGGCTCGAGCTCTGCGGCAAGCCGGTTCGCGTCGTCGAGGTCGCGCCGGGCATGGTGCGAACCGAGGAGTTCTCACTCAACCGCCTGGGCGGCGACCGGGCGGCGGCCGACGCCGTGTACTCGGGCGTCCCCGGACCACTCAGCGCCGACGACGTCGCCGACTGCATCGTCTGGGCGGCCACCCGTCCCTGGAACGTCAATATCGATCTGCTCGTCGTCCGGCCCAGAGCCCAGGCGGCAGCACACAAAGTCCACCGGGAGAACGTTCATTGAACGAGCACACTCACACCGTCAACAACGGCAAGCGCGATCTGACCATCGAAGAGCTCGCCATGATGCAGCCGGGCATGGACCGGTTGATGGCGGAGATCGGCCAGCGCGTGCACCGGCTGTTCTACGCCGCACAGGCCGGCAACTGGAAGCTGGCGGAGTACTTCTACAACTCGACGGTGAAGCAGCTCAAGCTCTGCGCCACGAGCCGGCCCAAGTACGCGACCGACATGGCCGCGTTCATCGACGAGGACTGCATTCCCGTGCGTGAGGCTCTGCGCAACCGGGACCACGCGGAGTTCGAGCGGGCATACGACGCCTTCATCGACCGGGCGAACCACTACCACGACGTCTGGAAGAAGCAGTGGCTGCACTGGGTCACGCCCGCGACCCCGCCGGAGGACCTCGACCTCAAGGCGGGAATCGAGGAATGACCGAGCCGTCGTACACCGAGCTCGTGGCAGCGGTACGCCGGGAGGGCGAGGGCCTCGTCGCCGCGGCGGGGATGGGGCTCGACGCCGCGGTGCCGGCCTGCGAGGGCTGGGCCGTGCGTGACCTGGTCGGGCATGTTGCCGGCATCTACAACCGGATTGCCAACCTGGTATCGAGCCGCGCGACCGAGTCGCCGGAGCGGATCCCGTTGCCGGACGGCGAACCGGTCGCCGTACTGAACGTTCTGCTCGACGACCTCGTCGCCGAGCTCGCCGACTGCGATCCGGACACGCCGATGTGGAACTGGTCCGAGGGTTCGCCGAAGGTCGCGAGGTTCTGGGCCCGCCGCATGGCCCACGAGTCGGCCGTTCACCGCTTCGATGCGCAGTCCGCGCACGGCGTGCTGCAGCCGGTCGACGCAGACCTGGCCGGTGACGGGATCGACGAGCTCATCGACGTGATCGCCAACCGCGTCTATGCGCGGGACGACGTCGACGGACCGACCGGCACGGTGCGCCTGGTCGCGACCGACAACGATCCGTGGTCGGTCGATCTGCTGCCCGACGGGATCCGCCGCAGCGATGGATCGCGGGCGGCAGATGTCACCGCGTCCGGGACGTCGAGCGCCTTGTTGCTCGCGGCTTATGCACGAGTGCCCTGGCAGTCCCTCGAGGTCGCCGGCGACGCCACGTTGCTCGCGGCCTGGACCGCTGCGCTCAACTTCTAACCGCTCGACCCAAAGCCGCCGTCACGGGATCCGGACCGAGAGCAGCGGAACGAGCAGCTCCCGGTCGGTGAGCGCGCCGTGATGACCGATCAGGGACGACGCCAGGGACTCGCGACGCCGCTGCACGACGCCGAGCCCATCGCGGGCGATGGCGAGCACGTCGCCGATCCGCGCAAGGGCGAGCGGGGTGACGACCGGTCCGAACAGCCCGGCGGCTACCGCCTCGTCGCGGCTGAGCACCCAGGCCCGCTCGCCGAGCACCGAACGCCAGGTCTCGCGCACGTCCCGCGCGGCGCCCGGCAGGGCATGAACGTGGCGCATGCGCGGCTCGCCGGCGAGCGCGAGGACACCGTCGCGCAGCGGCGACCCCTCCGCGTCGGCGTCGACGACTTCCTCCGGCGACAACGCGGTCATGCCATGGTCGGCCGTGACCAGCAGCATCGTGCCGCTCGGCAGCCGCGCGGACAGCAGCTCGACCTGCCGGTCCACGATCGACAGCTGCGCCGTCCACGCGTCGCTGTCCGGCCCGCGGACGTGCCCGATGAAGTCGAGCTCCGGGGTGTAGGCGTAGACCAACGAGCGGTGGCCGTGGTCGGCGGCGTCTGCGGCAGACGCGACCGCGTCGCCGACGGTCGTCACGCCGCGGTACGCACCGCCGCGGAAGACGGCGCGGGTGAGCCCGGAGCCCTCGAAGTCGCGCGAGCTGACGATCGTGACCGACACGCCGGCCGCGTCGGCACGTTGCCACATCGTCGGCTCGGGTTGCACGACCTCCGGCACCAACCGGTCACGAAGGTCGTCGCGCGAGCCGATCGGCCGCCAGGTGAGCCAGTTGACCGGCTCTGCGACTTCTTCGACGTACGTCGAGTACCCGGTCAGTGCGTGCTGGCCGGCCGGCACGCCCGTCGACAACGACGCGAGCGACGTGACCGTGGTGGACGGGAAGCCGGCAGTGAGCTCACGGCAGCTCATCGACGACAGGTACGGCGCAGCGTCGGCGTGGGTGCGCAGGCCCAGCAGACCCATGCCGTCCACGAGCATCACGACGACCCGCTGCGCGGGCGCGAAGCCGAGCCGGTTGTCGGTGCCGACCTCGAGCGCAGCGAGCACCGATGGCATCACGTCGGCGAGGGACGCCTCGCCGTACCGCGGGACCGCGAACGTCATTGCGGCAGTCGCACGCGCAGCCGACGGAAGCCCTTGCCCTTGTTCTCGATCTTGACGATCTCCATCCCGCCGATCTGCTTGGTCGAAGCGACATGGGTGCCGCCGTCGGCCTGAGTGTCGAGACCAACGATGTCGACGATCCGGACCTCGGTGAGGTCGGGCGGCAACAGGTTGGTTGCGGTCCGGATGATGTCGGGGATCGCGAACGCCTCGTCCCGCGGCAGGACCTTGACGTCGATCCGCCGGTCCGCGGCGATCTCCGCGGCGCACGCCGCCGCGACCGCGTCCCTGAAGCCTTCCGGGACCTCGGGCAGGTTGAAATCCATCCGCGCCTCGAGCGGCTCCATGTTGCCGCCGGTCACCAGCGCACCGAAGTCGCGGTAGACGACGCCGGACAACAGGTGCAGCCCGGAGTGCGTACGCATCAGCGCCGAGCGCCGTTCATCGTCGAGCGCGCCTCGGACCGCGGTGCCTGCCGTCGGCACCGGGTCGCCCTCCGCCGGGATCAGGTAGACGTCGTCGTGTCCCTTGCGGGCGCCCACGATCCGGGTCTGCACGCCACCCCACAGCAGAACTCCGGTGTCGGGAGGCTGCCCGCCGCCGCCGGGGTAGAAGGCCGACCGGTCGAGCACGATCCCGTCGTCCCCGACCGAGAGCACGGTCGCCTCCCAGTCGCGCAGGGTCGAGTCGGCGAGCTCGAGGCGATGGGTTGTCATCGCTGCAGATTAGTGGCCGGACCCGCCGCAGCAGGCCCGGCGTCGATCAGCGCCGGTAGGGGCCGTACGGGCCGTCCGAGGACGACCCCGAGGGCGGTCGACTGCCGCCCATGCCGCGGATCGCCGGCCGAACGTCGATGAAGTAGATCAGCGCGGCGATGATGCCGACGATCGAGATGAAGAAGCCGACCAGCAGGATCAGCACCCAGAAGATCTTGGTCTGCTTCCCCGCGGCGACATAGGCGGCGTCGCGGCGGATCACGGCGTCGATCAGCGCGACCAGCACGACGACGTGCACGACCAGATAGATGAGAAAGAACGCGCCGTGCAGCGGAAAGAGCAGCACCGAGGACATGATCACCAGGGTACGCGGGAACCGGCCTCGCAACCGGCCCGTCCAAGCAGTGTGACCGGTACGCCGAAACGCCTGGTGGTGTTGGCCGTTGCGCTGGCGGCGGCCGGCTGCGCGGCATCACCAGGGACGTCAGTAAGCGGCAACCGCTCCGGCGGGTCCGGGTCCGCGTCGGCGTCCCCCCGTGGGCTCGCCGACTCCCTACTCGCCCTGGCCGTGGTTCCCGACGGAGCGGTCCCGTCCGCACACGCGCCCAGCCATCTGCTGTCGAGCCCACCGGACGGCGTCTCATCAACCGACCGGATCATCAGGATGCGCTGGTGGCGCATCGACCGTTCCTGGCGTTCGACCTACGCCTGGCTCGACCACCATCAGTCGCGCACGCTCACGGCGACCGGCAGCGGCTCGTCCGGCGGCCCGGGCCCCAATGACTTCGAGCAGGCCGCCGACTTCAGGCCACGCACGATGCCGAAGACGGTCAACTCGGCCGAGCTTTCGGTTGCGGTGGCGCCGCTCGGGCCGGACGCGACCGCGATCGGCGCGTTCGTGACCGTCGTACCGCAGCCGTCGCGGCAGGCGGTCGAGGACGTTCCGCTCTCGGTCGACACCGTGACGGTCATCACCCGCCGCAACACCGGAGGCGACGGGGATGGTTCGGTGCTGGGCCGCAAAACACTCACCGGGGCTGCCGCTGCGCGTCTGGTCCGCGACTTCGACTCGCTGACCGTCCAGCCACCCGGCCAAGTCACTCCTTGCCCGCTCGCGCTCGTCACCCAGACCGCGATCTTCCGCTCAGGGAACCGGATCTGGGTCGCGACGGCCGGTGTCTGCATCGGCGTGCAGGTGACGCTGAACGGTCATCACCTGCCCACTCTCGACCAGAGCGCTGCGTTCGGCCGCGACCTGCGCGCCGCCTATGGCCACCGGTTCCCGGAACCGAACCTGCCTCAACCCATGACGAATCGCACGGCTTCGCCTACGGCGGTGCGCTCATCGACCACCACGTCCCGCTAGCGAAGGAGCCACTCGATGATCCGCCCGCTCGCCCTCGGTGCCGCCGCCCTCATGGCGGTCGGCTCCGGCGTCACCGCATCCGCAGCATCCGCGCACGCAGCGAACCCGACCGCGCTCGCGGAGGTGCGCGCGCTGCTCGCCGAAGCACCGGTGCTCACCGGCTCGGCACAGTCCTCGACTGCGCCCGTACGGATTCTCCGGCACGCGCCCGAGCAACCGCTCTACACCCAGATCGTTCAACGCGAGCGGTACTGGACGATCGACGAGTCATGGAAGACGGCGTACAAGCAGCTCGCCGCCACCGTGCCCGCCGGCCTGACCAACGCCGGCAGCGGTGCGGTCCACGGACCCAAGCTGCGCGATGACCTGAAGTTCACGGACGACGAGCCGAACACCTTGCCGAGCGGTCTGGCCGATGCCGAGCTCGTGATCGCTGTCGCACCCGACGGACACGGCAAGGCTGCGATCGGCGTGTTCGCACAGGCCGCACCACAGCCGAAGCGACCCGCATCCGAAATCGTGCCGACTTCGCAAGGCCACGCGCGCGTCTGGGTGCGGACTCCATCCGGACGCAGAATCCGCGTCAACACCGTGCACGGTGCAGCCGCCCGCCTGCTCGCCCAGGACTTTGATGCGTTGCAGGTGGCCCCGTCCGAGATCATGGCTTGCCCGTTGGACAGCGGCCGGCGCGAAGTGGTCCGCTTCACCGTCGGCAAGGCTCGGATCACCGCGACGCTCGGCTTCTGCGGACTGGTCGAGGTCACGCGCAACGGCCACCAGCTGCCCGCACTGTGGTCGAGTGGCGCCTTTGCCAACGATGTCGCTGCCGACCTCGGACCCCGACCGGGAAGTGACAATCACAAGCGACCGGCGACCGAGTTCGTCCCGGCAGCCGCGCAGCACGCCACGATCGTCCGCAGTGACCCCACTGATGGCGCCAAGCCGGTCACCGTTCGGCTCGGTGCGAAGCAGGCAAGCCGGCTCGCGAAGATCTTCGACCGCTTGCGGACCCAACCGCTCGACACCGTCCACTGCAATGTCGCCGGCGGCCCGCAGACCGCGGTGACCTTCCGTACGACGCAACACAAGTGGGTGGCGCGCGAAGGCGCATGCACGAACGTCGTCGTACACCGAGACGGCAAGCGGCTTCCCACCCTGCTGCCGAGCGCGACCTGGGAACGGGTCGTGAAGCACCTCCTCGGCCGCGCGCCCATGCGCGCTGAAGCAGCTGTCCGCAGCACGGGCTGACGGCTGCGAATCGCCGGTCGCAGCTTGCGCTCGTCGACCGAGTTCCGGCTGCGCTGCCACACCTGACCGGCTGCCACACCCGACTGGCCCGTGCCTGGCCGACCCGGTCATCGACATCGGCCGCGTCCCTCGTATCAGCGCGCCGTCACTCGCGCCAGATGTGGACCTTGTTGTGGTGGTCTTTGCGGATTCGCCATCGCGTGTGGTGGACGACCCAGTGGTGCAGCTCGCAAAGGTGGATGCCGTCGCGCTTGTCTGTGGATCCGCCGCGGGACCAGAAGATCTGGTGGTGGATCCGGCAGCGGAACAGCGCGGCTTGGCAGCGCGGCCATCGACAGCCTTGGTCCTCCAATCGGAGCGCGCGGCGTTGGGCGGGGCTCCAGGTCGGAGTTTTGCGGCCGAGGTCGAGCACTTCTCTGTTCCCGCCGAGCACGGCCGGAATGATCTGCGCGTCACAGGCGATCATCCGGGCGGTCGCCGGGGTGATCGGGGTGCCGTTGATCGTGACCGGGCCGGTCAGGTCGGCGGTGAGCCGATCGGCGTACGCATCCAGCTCGGCCTTGAGCTGGTCGTAGCTGATCGTGACGATGACCTGGGGTTTCTCCCCGCCGGTCTCGGGCAGCCCGCCGGCGGCGAGCGCGTGCTGCGCGATCGTGACCAGCGCGTCGGCGGTGCGTTGGGCGCCGGTCCGTTCGTCGTCCGGGCCGCTGCGGGACAGCAACGGCGTGAGGGCGGCCTGCAGCGTGGCGGCGCTGGCCGGGTCGAGCATCCCGTCGATCGCGTGCATCCCGTCGAAGGTCTGGCTGATCCGGACCCACCGGGACTCGTACTTGCGCTGGGCGGCGGCTTCCGCATCCTCGTCGGTCAGCCGGGCGATGAGCTCGCGGGTGAACGAGCCGAGCCGGGCCGGGTCGCAGACCTCGGATGCGGTGACGAGCTCCTTTTCGATCACGTCGCGAAGCTCGGCGGGTGCTTTCTGCACCGCTGTGGTGATCACCCGGGCGTGCTCGAGGGTCAACCGGCCCTGCGCGAGCCCGTCCGCAACCGCCGTATGGGTCGGCAGGCCTCGGGCGACACTGACGTACCGGTTCGCCTCGGCTGGGGCGAGCAGGAGCTCCTCGACCAGCCAGCCGCGGGTGGCTCGCCCGCAGTCCTCGATGGTCGCGTCTCGAACGTCGATCACCTGCAGCTGCCGGGTGAGGACCGCGTCGAGCTGGTGACGTAACTGCATGAGCAGCTCGGTGGAGTTGACCAGCTCAACGTCCGGCAGGACATGCGGGTCGCGGTCGAGCAACGCGGTCACCGCGACGCGCAGCTGCTCGACTTCCGGGCCCGGCGTGTACATGCCAGTAACGGTAGAGGTCAGGTGTGACACTCTCCGGCCCAAGAACCGTTGGTACACAATGGAAACTCAAGTTTTTCTTATCCACAGCTGTGGACCAGTTCACCGCTGTCCACAGCATGCCGGCGGCCCGTTGACAGCCCCCGCGAGACGCGCGCGACCGGCGGAGCCTGCTGTCATTGCAAGCCCTGACGCCAGCCTGCGTCGTAGCAGCGTCGCCTGGACCGGTGAGCAAAGGAAGGCCCTAACAGCTCGGTCAGTACCACGCCCTCAACGGCACCACGCCGCCGCGGTGGTCTTCGAGGCGCGCACCGACCTCAACCGCAGAGCGAGACCGATCGGAGTCGACGCCGCTCAGGACGATTCGCGGATGGCCGAGATGCCCAACGCGCACCACCGCGCGACCGGAAAGAACGGCCTGGACGATCTCCTGCAGGGCACTCATCTGTCGCTCGACACTCTGACGAGTGACAGCGTGACTACCTGGCTTGCCCTAGGCGTTGCCTCGGCGCTGCTCTGTGTCGGCGGGGTCGTGTTGGCGGTGCGCGCCCAGTATTTAGGCCTTCGCTGGTTCTACATCGCAATGAGTGCCGTGCGACATCGCCGGAGAGGATCGCCCTGGAAGACTGACGCATGCTCACGTTCACTCTCGAGGACTTCCGCCTGTTCCTGCACGTCCTCGCGGCGACCGTTTGGGTCGGGGGGCAGATCACCGTCGCCGGCCTTGTGCCAGTCGCCCGCAAGGCCGGAGCCGACGTACCGAAGGCGGTTGCGCGACAGTTCAACCGGATCGCCTGGCCGGCCTTCGCCGTGCTCATCCTCACCGGCATCTGGAACGTGGCTGCCGACCACGCGCAGGTCGATCACGACGCCCACTTTCGCAACACATTGATCGTCAAGCTCATCGTCGTCACGCTGTCCGGGCTCGCGGCGTACCTGCATATCCACGCCAAGACACGCGCCGGGCTCGCCATCTGGGGAGCAGCGACGGCGATCTTCGCACTCGCTGCGATGTTTCTCGGGCTCGTCCTTTCCAATGGCTGACTCAGCCGGCGACGGCGAACCACCGTCCGTCGATCGCCACCGTGCGCACCCGCCGGCCGAAGCACCGGCTGAGCGCTTCTTCGTCACCCAGCAGTCCGGTGTCGCCGACCGCCACCAGCCGTCCCCCGCGCAGCAAGGCGACGTGTGTCGTGGTGCTCGGTAGCTCCTCGAGGTGATGCGCGACGGTGATCGACGCGTGGTCGTTGCGGACCGTCGCGCGCGCCATCGCGTCGAGCAGATCCGCCCGGCCCGGGAGATCGAGCCCGGCGGCCGGCTCGTCCAGCAGCAGCAGTCGCGGCTCGGCGACAAGTGCCCGAGCGAGTCGCGCACGGGCCTGCTCACCCTGTGAGCACAGCGCGATCGAACGCCGAGCAACCCCACCCAGGTCCATCTGGTCGACCAGCTCCCCGACCCGAGCCTCCTGATCAGGAGTCGCCGTCCGTATCGACTGCACTGTCTGCGTGAAGCCGGTCGCGACGTAGTCGGCGACCGACAGCTCGCGTGGCAGCCGCAGCCGCTGGTCGACGACGCCCAGCTGCGCCCGAAGCTCGCGGACGTCAACCGACCCGAGCCTCCGGCCGAGCAGATCCACGGTTCCGCGCGAGGGGAACCGCTGAGCTCCCGCAACCGACAACAGGCTGGACTTGCCGGCGCCGTTCGGGCCCAACAGCGCCCAGTGCTCGCCGGCGCCGACCCGCAGGGAGACGTCATGGAGCACCTGCGGACCGTTCGCGAACCACAGATCGACACCGCGCAGATCGACGACGCACATGCTGAGGGAAACTAGCGGCATGACCCCTCCCGATGCGGAAGAGCTGGCCCGGCTGGAGCAGAAGCGGGCAGACCTGCGAGCCGCCCACGTGCGACCACCGGCCGATCGGCAGACCAACGGGCGCGGCATCCACCACGCCGCCCTGATCTGCAGCGACGTCGAGCAGACCATCGAGTTCTACCAAGGGCTGCTCGGGTTCCCGCTTGTCGAGCTGGTCGAGAACCGTGACTATCCGGGCTCGACCCATTTCTTCTTCGATCTCGGAAACGACACGCTGCTCGGCTTCTTCGACTTCCCCGGTCTCGGGCTCGAACCGTCGCCGGAAGGCTTCGGCGGAGTGCAGCACATCGCGATCTCCGTCCCACCCGACGCGCACGCGAAGCTGCGGGCGAAGCTCGATGAGCAGGGCATCCCGTACGACGGGCCGCAGCGCGGCATCCCGGAGTCGCTCTACCTGCGTGACCCGGACGGGATCGGGATCGAGCTGCTCTCCGACGAGCTGATGTGGTTCGGCGGCCAGTGGCTCGACGGCAGGGAGTGACGCGGGCGAGCTAGAAGTGCCGCGCCGAGTAGGTCAGGTGCATGCCGATCAGGATCACCACGACCAGCGATAGGTACGCCGTACCGATCTTTGCGCGCTGACCGGGTCGGAGCGACAGGTAGTCCTTCGACGCCATCGATCCTCGGCCGCGCCAGCGGTTGTAGAGCTCGAAGCCACCGAGGACGAGCAGGATGGGGATCACCGGGCTGGGCCGGTAGATCTCCACTCCGAGCAGCCCGAGCAGGCCGACCAGCCAGATCGCGGGGTGCAGCGCGCCCGCCACCCGGCCACCGTCGAGCGGCAGCGCGGGAAGCAGGTTGAACAGGTTCAGGAACAGCCCCACGAAGGCCAGGCTGCGCAACAGGCTCGAGCCGTCGACGTGCGCCAGGTATCCGACCGCGAGTGAGGCCGCGGTGCCGGCGAGCGGGCCGGCAAGCGCCGACTCCGCCTCCTGGTAGACCGACTGTGGCGCCGACTGCATCGAGACAAAGGCACCGAGGAACGGCAGGAAGACCGGCCACCCGGACCTGATCCCCCGAGCCCGCAGGACCACCATGTGCCCGAGCTCGTGCACGAGGATCAGTGCGACGAAGCCGACCGCGAACTTCCAGCCCCACAACCAGGCGTACGCCGCGATCGACACGGCCATCGAGCCGATGACCACCAGCACCTTGAGCTTGATGAGCACGGCGCCGAACTTCGCCAGCGCCGCTCCCACTGCCGCCAAGGGCGCGAGCGCGCGCTTGACGCGGCCGCGCCAGCTGTTCGGATCGGGCGGTGTGGTGCGTCGAGGCGGCGCGGTCGCCGCCCACGCCTCCGACGGCTCCGTGAAGTGTGCGGTCCACGGGTCGATCGGTGGCTGCGGCTGAAGCGGCTCGTCACTCATCGGCGTACCGCTTCCGGGCCGCGCGCGGCGCTGTCACCGAACGTGCTCACCCGTCCATGGTGCACGGGATTGCTGAAATAACGGGCCGGACAAGACGACGCCCCGACCGCGCGGGGCTGGTCGAGGCGTCGTCGGCAGTCGGCCGGACGAGTCAGCTCGTCGGGTGCTGGCCGTTCGTGCTCGAGGGGTGAGCGGTGTGCGGCTCGGTCACCGGCGCCGCCGCGGTCACGGTCGGGAGGTCGGCGACGACCGTCGGCGTCGCAGGCTCAGGAGTGACGGCCGAGGTGGTCGTCGGCACCGGACCGGTGTGCTCCGCCGCCGTAGCTGTCGCCTTCGCCGCACTCGCCTTCGTCGTGTGCTTCGCGGACGAGGTCTTCGCGGACGAGGTCTTCGCGGCGGACTTCTTCGCAGTCGACTTCTTCACGGTCGTCTTGCTGGGTGTCGACTTCTTCGCGGCGGCGCGCTTCTCGGCCGGCTTGCGGGTCACGGGCTTCGGTGCGGACTTCGCGGAGTGCTTGCTCGCGGGCTCGGCGGCGGCAGCGTCACCACGAAGCTCGGCGACGACCTTCTCGCCACGTGCGGCGAACTCGGAGTACGCCGCGATCGCCTTGGCGGTCAGGTCTTCGGTGTGCTTGCGCACCGCTGCGCCGAACTCCTCGGCCTGCTTGCGCAGGTCGCTCGGAAGGGCGTCAACCTGGCGGCGCCACTCGGTCGGCAGCTCGTCGAGCTGCTTGCGCCAGTCGGTCGGCAGCGAGCCGGCCTGCTTGCGAAGGTCGGCCGGCAGGGTGGCGACGTGCTTGCGCAGGGTGTGGGTCAGCTCCTCGGCCTGCTTGCGCACGTCGGCCGGAAGGGTCTCGGCCTGCTTGCGCAGCATCGCGGCCTGGCTCTTTGCCTGCTTGCGCAGCTCGGCCCGGCGGGCGGTGCTGAGTGCCGAGATGTCCTTGATTTGCAGCGGGTTCGTCGTGAGTCGGCTGCGCAGCCGCTCGACCGCGAGGTCACCGACCCCGGCAATCGCGTAGAGAGGCTTCGGATCGACTGTGGTCTTGGTAGGCATCTGATCCTCCTGGATCGGTAGCGTGCCGGTCGGCACGCAGTCGCGGATGAAGTTGTTGTCACGCGGGCGGGAGCAGCGGCGGCCGCACGCGTCGGGACTCTAGGGACGGGCGTCGGGTTTTGGGGTACGCGCCTTCTTCGTCGACGTCGCAGCATCCGACGTCTTGGTTGAGTGGCCGACTCGCCGCGCAGTCCGGGTCCGGGTGCCGGCGCCGGACGACGGCAGTTCGCCGTCGCCGGCGCGAGGCGGCGGGGTCCGGGCCGACTGGGTGTTGGCTGCGTCGCTTTCCCGGCGGTACGCCTCGTACAGCTCGAGCAGGACCTGCTTCTGCCGCTCGGCGAGATGACGGTCGGACAGGATCGCCGCCGGTACATCGCTGTCGTCGTACCGCTCCTCGAGAATCCCGGCCTGCACGTACAGCGCTTCCGCGGAGATCCGCAGCGCCTTGGCGATCTGCTGGAGGATCTCGGCACTCGGCTTGCGAAGGCCACGCTCGATCTGGCTGAGATACGGGTTCGACACACCGGCGAGGGTGGCCAGCTGGCGCAACGAGATCTGCGCCGACGAACGCTGCTCCCGGATGTAGTCACCCAGGTTGCGGACGTCGATTCTTGCCACGAACCCGATCGTACGCGGTTGCGCTAACTATTGCAAGCACCCAGCAAGCACCCGCGCGTCGCCACCTAGAAGGTCGCGCGCACCTCGCCGACCGGTTGGCCGTGACCGAGAACCGGATGGGTCGCGAGCTCGGCGAGCACGGGCGCGTCGACATCGACCTGGCGGAGCGCGGCGACGAGCACCGGCACCCGGGCGCGCTCGCCGCCGTCATCGATCTTCACCGCGACCGCGCAGCCGTCCGAGCGCCCTACGGCGTAGACCGCCTCCGCGCCGTCCTTGGCGAACAGCCCGGGAACGCCGGCAATCAGCCGCGAAACGTCGCGTCCGGTGCCACCGACCAACTCCGGGTGAGCACGCATCGCCGCGAAGCAGCGCTGCTCCGGCGTTGCCTCGGGGGCGGTGGCGATCCGAGCGAACGCACGGGCGAGCCCGGTCAGGGTGATGGCGAACAGCGCGGCACCGCAACCGTCGACGACGGTCGCGGTCACCGCGTCGCCGGCTAGCTCCTCGATCGCCGCCCGCAACGCGATCTGCAACGGATGGTCGGGATCGCGGTAACCCGACGTCGGCCAGCCCGCGGCGACGCAGGTCGCCAGCATGCCTGCGTGCTTGCCCGAGCAGTTCTGGGTGATCCGAGCCGGGCCTTCGCCCGCGCGGATCCGGTCCCGGCGAGCCGAGGCGTCGAGCGGCATGCCGGGAGTGTTGTCCAGGTCGGACTCGTCGAGCCCGACCGACGCGAGCAGGCCGCGAACCACCTCTAGGTGTCGTGGTTCGCCGGAGTGGCTGGCGCACACGACCGCCAGCTGCTCCTCACTGGCCACGAGGCCGGCCCGAAGCATGCCGACCGCCTGCAGCGGCTTGAGGCTGCTGCGCGGGAGCATCGGGGCGTCCGGCCGCCCGAGAGAGACCGCAACCGTGCCGTCCGCCGCGAGCGCAACGACGCTTCCGGTGTGCCTGGACTCGGCGAACCCACCCCGGACGACCTCAGCGACGACCGGCAGCTCAGTCGGGTGGCTCAGCGCAGCTCAGCTCGACTCGCTGGGCAGCAGGTCCGCGACATCGGCGTCGCCTTCGCGGTAGCGGCGAGCGATCTCCGCGGTGCACTGGTCCATGACGTGCTGGACGGCCCGGCGGTTGGCCGAGACCGTGGCCTCCTCGTGCTCGAACAGCTCGATCGCGCGCGACAGAGACTCGTCGGTGAGCCCGCCGGGGTCGGACATCGAGACGTCGGCGGCGAGCGCCTCGACGTAGCGCCGGTGCTGGTCGGCACGCGAGGGCTCGGCCGCGGTGTAGTGCCCGAGGCCGTGCGCCTCGTGCGGCCCGTCGTCGGCGAGGATGCCCGGCAGCAGGTCCACCCACGACGCCGATTCCTCACCGCCCGCGCGCCGCGCGGCCTCCGCCCGCAGGATGTCGAGCCGGCCCTGCAGCAGCCGGCGCAGGTAGGACAGGTCGGTCTCCTCCTGCTCGGCGTCCGCCCGCATGGTGCGCAGGTCTTCGAGCGAGGCGCTGGACAGCCCGTCCAGAAATCCCGGGGCCAGGAGCCGGTCGATGCGGCGGTTTCCACCCGGATGTGTCATGCCTGCGCCTTCGTCTGAATGTGGAGGGACCTTAGTCACCAATTCTGGCCCGTGGCGTCGCCACCGCGCCATGGTGCCACGACCGAGCGCAGTCGTGCGGGGTCGATTGCGCCAATTGGCTCAACACACCCGCCTGAACTGCCGAAGGAGTGAAGGTAGCCCGAAGCGTCACTGCCCGGCCGTAGAGGAGGTCGTCCATGCTCAAAGGCGACCTGACGTCTACGCCGCTGGCCCCCCTGCTGCGCGATCTGGCCGCCGACTCGGTCACCGGTTGCCTGCACGTGACGAATCCGGACAACGATGAAGCGCAGATCTACTTCAAGAGCGGGCTGATCTACTCCGTCTTCGTCCCGGGCACCCGGCCGCAGCTCGGCGCCAAGCTGGTCTCCTCCGGCGCGCTCGCGCCCGAGGCGCTGGCCGAGGCACTGGAGGCCCAGCGCAGCGAGCTGCAGGGCTGGCGGCTCGGCGAGCTGCTGGTCCACCTCGGGTACGTCGACCAGCCGGTGGTCGAGGCTTTCGTCGCCGAGCAGGTCACCGAGGCGCTCTGGGACCTCCTGCGCTGGACCGAAGGAACCTGGAAGTTCCGCAAGAACATCCGTGCCCGCGAAGACGTCGGCCCGCCGATGGTCGTGGTCGAGCTGCTCGAGACGCTGCGGAACCGTGGCTACGAGTGGGAGAACATCTCCGCCGTCGTCCACGGGCCGGCAGCGGTCCCGAAGCTGTCGACCCGGGGCGCCGGCAGCTCCGAGACGACACTGGACAACGACGCGTGGTCGATGCTGTGCAAGATCGACGGTGAGCGGTCGGTGGCCGATCTCGCCCGCGACTGCGGCTACACGCTGTTCGAAGCCGGTCTGGTCATCGTCCAGCTCGTGCAGGCCGGCCTGGTCGACATCGACGAGGACCTGGACCTGTCCGGCGACGCGTTGTACGGCGCAACCACGCTGAGCTCGGCCCTGTCCGGCGAGCTCGACGAGGAGTCCGACAACGACGCGTCCGGCGGGTCGGATGAAGACGTGCTCAGCCGGCTGGCGCGGCTGGTGAACGAAGTCGCCGGCGACCACAGCGGCAATGGCGACGGGAACGGCGACCTGCCCAGGATCGGGCTGGCGCCGCCGGAGACCGCGGGACCCTCGACGTTCGACAACCCGATGATCGTGCCGCTGCACCGCAGCACGAGCGAGTCGTTCGCGGCGTCGATCGCGCGGGTGTCGAATGCGCTTTCCGACGTTCTCGGCGAGACCCCCGACGCCTCGGAGCT
Source organism: Mycobacteriales bacterium (assembly GCA_035504215.1). NCBI lineage: Bacteria > Bacillati > Actinomycetota > Actinomycetes > Mycobacteriales > Mycobacteriales bacterium. The sequence goes on along the minus strand of DATJSI010000112.1, from coordinate 28,701 downwards.
CGACAGCGCCGCCAACCGTGCGGTTGCGCTGAAGCGCTCCAAGAGCTCGACCAGCGACCCCGAGTGGCAGCGTCGCAAGCGGCTGCGTTCGGCGGCCGCCGCAGAGCTCGCCAGTGCGCAGGCAATGGTGGAGACCCTGCGTGCCGAGCAGGCCGCCGCGGCCGAGGTCATCGAGTCCGACGCGGACCTGGACGTCGACGACCGGGTGGCGGACGGGCTGCCGCCGGCCGAGTTGATCGCCGAGCACTTCGCTGCCGACCAGGCCGAAGCCGAGGCAGCCCAGGCGGCCGCCGACGAGGCGGCAGAGATCGAGCGCCAGGCCGCCGAGCAGGCGGAAGCCGAGCGGATCGCCGCCGAGGAAGCGGCCGAAGCCGAGCGGCTCGCCGCCGAACAAGCCGAAGCCGAGCGGCTCGCCGCCGAGGAAGCCGCCGAAGCCGAGCGACTCGCCGCCGAACAAGCCGAAGCCGAGCGACTCGCCGCCGAACAAGCCGAAGCCGAGCGGATCGCGGCCGAACAAGCCGAAGCCGAGCGGATCGCGGCCGAACAAGCCGAAGCCGAGCGGATCGCCGCCGAGGAAGCCGCTGAGGCCGAGCGGATCGCGGCCGAACAAGCCGAGGCCGAGCGACTCGCGGCCGAACAAGCCGAGGCCGAGCGGATCGCCGCCGAACTCGCCGAACGCGCCGCCCTCGAAGAGCAAGCCTGGGCCGAATACTGGGAGCGCGAGGAAGCCGCCCGCCTCGCCGCCGAGCAAGCCGAGGCCGAGCGGGTCGCCGCCGAGCTCGCCGAGCGCGCTGCGCTCGAAGAGCAAGCCTGGGCCGAATACTGGGAACGCGAGGAAGCCGCCCGGCTCGCCGCCGAACAGGCCGAAGCCGAGCGGGTCGCCGCCGAACTCGCCGAACGCGCCGCCCTCGAAGAACTGGCCTGGGCCGAATACTGGGAACGCGAGGAAGCCGCCCGGCTCGCCGCCGAGCAGGCCGAAGCTGACCGGCTGGCCGCCGAGCTGGCCGAGGCCGAGCGGATCGCCCAGGAGGCGGCCGAGGCCGCCGAAGCGGCCCGGCTCGCCGCCGAGGAAGCCGAGCGGCTGGCGGAGGCGGAGGCCGAGGCCGAGCGGCTGTCCGAGCAGGTACGCGCCGAGCGCGTGGCATTCGAGGAGGCTGCGGCTCGGGCCGAAGCCGATCGGCTCGCCGCCGAGCAGGCAGAGGCCGTGCGCAGCGAAGCCGAAGCCGCCGAAGAGCTCACGGCCGAACACCTCGCCGAGCTTGCTGCCGCGAGCGGCGAGGACCTCGAATCGAGCGAAGACGCCGAGCCGGAGGCGCCGGCATCGGAGACGCGCGCCGAGCGCAACGCGCGCCGCAAGGCCGAGAAGCAGGCCGCCGAAGAAGCCGCGCGCCAAGCGGACGAGGCTGCGGCGGCGACCGCGCTGCTGGTCGAGCTGTCCTCTGCGCTGACCCCCGACGCAGAGGCTGAGCCCGAGGCAGTAGAGGAACCGGCTGACGCCGACCCCGAGACCGACACGGACAGTGCCGCTGCCACTGCGGAGGATGAGCCCGCACCGGGCGAGGACGACACCGACGACGACGTCGAGGAGTGGAACGAAGCAGCGCAGGCCGACACCGCGGCGTTGCTGCGTGAGCTGTCCTCGCTCGGCCTCGATGACGGTCCCGCGCCGGTTCCGGCGGCAACGGCGCCGGCGCACAAGCCACGCCCGGCGCCTGCACCCGAGAAGAAGCAGAAGAAGAAGATCGGGCTGTTCGGCCTCTAAGAACCGGCCGCCATCTGCGACCGTCGCCTAAGCGTCGACCACTCGTTCGGCCTTCATCGCCATTCCCGCGACCGAGAGCATCGCGTCGTCCGCCGTCTGCCGCTTGATCACGGCCAACGCGACCGGGCCGAGCTCGGCGTGCTGGACCGCCGTACCGAGAAAGCCGACCACCCGCCCGTCGAGCTCGATCGGCGTATGCGGTGGCGGAAGCTCGTCCTTCGTCCCGTCGAGATGACCGAACACCAGCCGCCGCGGCGGGCGGCCGAGGTTGTGGACCCTCGCCACCGTCTCCTGACCGCGGTAGCAGCCTTTGTCGAGATGTACGGCGTCGCCGATCCACCCGAGCTCGTGCGGGATCGTGCGATGGTCGGTCTCGAACCCGAGCCTGGGCACCCGTGCCTCGACCCGCAGCGCCTCGTAGGCGCCGAGCCCGACCAGCGGCAGGCCGAGCGCGTCCACCCGGGCAGCGAGCTCCGGCCGCGGCACGAGCAGGTCCTTCCACTGCTCATCGGCGCGGACCGACACCACAGCATGCTCCACGGTGACGTCGTGGACCTCGACCCGAAGCATGAACCGCATCGACTCGAGGTACGCCGTGAGCGCCGCCACGGTCTCCGGCTCGACCGTGATCCATGTCGAGGCGCCGTCGTCGGTGAGAGTGAGGTGATGCTCGACATGACCGTGCGGCGACAGGATCAGCGCCTGGCGTGGCTCGCCGGCGGGCAACGACTCGAGGTGCTGCGTCGTGAGCGAATGCAGCCAGGACAAGCGGTCCGCGCCGTCGATGCGCAGCACCCCGCGATGCGACCGGTCCACGACTGCGCCGGCCTCGATCAGCCGGCGTTGCTCGCCGAACGAGTCGCCGTAGTGCGCGGCGACCGATGCGTCGACCCCGCGGCCCGCCACCGCGCCAGGACGATCGAGCAGAGGGCTACCCACCCGTCCATGCTAGGAGCGCCGGAGCAGCAACCGCGTTTTCAGCCTTGTCTAGCCGGATGGGACCCCCGGTGCGCAGATCACAAACGCAACCACACTGCCGGAGACGGCGATTGCCTCCCATCCCGTCGGTGGCGATGACGTAGTTCCGTTGACGGGGAACGACGCTGTCACGGCACCATTGTTAAATCCGCCGCCGGTGGCAACGTCTCCCGTCGGACAGTTGGCCGTCGAGGTCCCCGCGCTTGCGCCGTTCTCAACGATCGTCGCAATACCACTCCCCGAAGCACCCTGGGGACCTTGGGCTCCTTGCGGACCTTGCGGGCCCTGCGCGCCTTGCGGGCCCTGCGCGCCCTGCGCGCCCTGTGGGCCCTGCGCACCTTGCGCGCCGCGGGCACCCTTCGCGCCGCGCTTCCCGGTCGCGCCGCGTTTCCCGGGTGCACCCCGCTTGCCGGTCGCGCCTTTGGCTCCCTTGACCTTCCAGCTCACCGACTTGTACCCGGCCGGGCAGTGCGCCGCCCGGTGCCCCTTCGCGTACACGCGCAGGTTGCCGTGCTTGGGGTTGTAGCAGGCGTAGATCTTCCCGTTCGCCGATGGGATCGCCGCGTTCGCCGTACCGGCCCAGCCGGTCGTGAGCGCAGGGGCGGCGATCGCGACTGCGCCGGCAGCGCACGCAAGCGCGCGACGAGGAGACCGCGCAGGCATGGACACGAAGAACACCCGGTGTAGGAGGGAACAGCCGAAGGCACCGACCCGCGGGACCAGGCGCGTCGCGCGCTCATGTAAGCACAGCGCGTGCGCGAGAGAAATCCGCCGATCGAGCAGTCGGCCAGCAGGCGCACAGGGGGTGCGGTGGGGCGATCGACCGACCGTTGCGAGCTACGCCGAGCCGAGCAGTCGCAGCGATAAAGTCTTGCCGGATCAACCCGACCCTGACGGCAGCTGTCCGGTCGCCGCAGCGGCCGTCGTGAAGCGACGGGAGATCGACGGTGCCAGGCCATCCGCTCTACGCCGCTCTGATCGTGGCGCTCGGTCTCACCGTGGCGAGTTGCAGCGGCTCAAGCCCCGCCGGACGCACCAACACGACGGCGGCGACCCTCGCTGCGGCGCTCCAGCTCCAACAACAGGGCAACCTCGACCAAGCCCGCCAGCTCTACCTCCAGGTGATCAAGGCGCAGCCCAACAACGTCTATGCGCACTACGACCTCGGTGTGATGGCGCAGAGCGCGGGCGATGACACCGGTGCACTGGCGGACTACCGGGCCGCGCTGACCGCCAACCCGGCGTACGTCCCCGCGCTCTACAACGAGGCGACGATCTACGCGAAGTCGGACTCGAGACTCGCCATGCGCACCTATCAGCGGGTCATTGCGCTCCAACCGGTTGCCCCGACGGCGGAGCTGAACCTCGGCCTGCTCGAGATCAGGCAGGGTGCACCGCACGCAGGGATCCAACACCTCGCGGTTGCCGTCAACGAGGAACCCGCGCTCCTCACGCGGGTGCCCGGCCACCTGCGGTCGCTCGTCCGGTCGGTCGCGCGGTCGGTGCGCTCCAAGGCCGGCCCGTCAGCGAGCGCGGATCCGTCCGCCGCACCCTGAGGAGCCCGGTGATGCCGCACGTCTCCGTGTTCACGCCGACCCACGATCCGCGCTTTCTCGACGACGCCTTCGACAGCCTGCTCGCGCAGACCTTCACCGACTGGGAGTGGATCGTCCTGCTCAACGGCAAGGCAACCAACTGGCGACCTCCGTCCACCGATCCCAGGGTCCGGACCCACCGCGCGAGCTCGCGGATCCGCGGCGTCGGTTCCGCGAAGCGAGCCGCGTGCGAGCTCGCGACCGGCGCGATCCTGGTCGAGCTCGACCACGACGACCGCCTGCACAACACCGCTCTCGACGAGATCGCCCGGGCGTTCGCGAGCAACCCGACAGCATCCCTCGCATATTCGGACTTCACCCAGATCAACGATGACGGCTCGCCCAACCTCGAACGTTGGGACGCCACGAACGGCTGGGTCTACAACGACGAGGTCATCGACGGCACGACATACCTGCGTTGCACGTCGCTCGCGGCAACGCCGCACAACGTCGGCTACATCTGGTACGCGCCCAACCACGTCCGCGCGTTCCGTCGAACCGCGTACGACGACGCGGGTGGGTACGACGCGAGCCTGGTGGTTCTCGACGACCAGGACCTCATGATCCGGCTGTTCCAGCTCGGCGAGTTCGTCCATATCCCGCGCTGCCTCTACTTCCAGCGCGTTCATCGCCGCAACACTCAGGCGGATCCGGCCCTCAATGCCGCGATCCAGGACGGCACGATCGCTCTCTACCGCGAGCACATCGAGTCGATGACGCTTGCCTGGGCGAGCCGCAACGGGCTCGGCTGCGTCGCTCTCGACGCGCCTGCCAATGTCAACGACGCCGACATCGACGAGCGCTTCACGCGTCTCATGATCGATCCGGATCAGGTGCGGCTCGGCGTGCCCGACGGCGCGCTCGGCGTCGTGAATGCAGTCGACATATTGTCGCGGGTGCGCGACCGCGCGTCGTTCCTCAACGAGGCGCACCGGGCGCTCGATCCCGCCGGACTCCTGCTGACCGATACGCCGAGCACGGATGGCCGGGGCGCATTCCAGGACCCGAGCCTGGTCGCGTTCTACAACGAGAACAGCTTCATGTATCTCACGCAGGAGCGACTGCGTAGGACCATTCCGGCGCTCACCTCGCGCTGGCAGATCAGCCACCTGATGACGTACTACCCATCGCCGATCCACGAGGCTGCCGACATCGCCTACGTCAAAGCCAACCTGCTGCCCGTCAACGACGAGGTACGCCAAGGCGGCCCGCTCACCTGCTGAGACCACGGCACCGAGCCGTCGTTCAGCCGGCGCACCAACGAATCGGGTCCGGCTGTTCGGTCGCGTGAATGAAGCGGCTGTCCGGACCGTCGGGCGAGGTGAGGTCGATCAACAAGGACAACGGGACGCCGGCGGCGAGCAGCCGCATCGCGACGTTGGAACCGGCTTGCGGCACTCCCGACTCACTCACGATGTAGGTATCGAAGGGCATTCGGAGGAACGAGACGGCCGGACGGCGCAACGGCGGTGTAGCGAGCGAGTGACGTTGATCAGCCGGCAATCAGGCGAGTTCGCCGTAACGGGCTAAACAGTTTTCGTAGGTCGGCAGAATGCCTGAATTGATGGCCTGTTCGAGGGTCGGCGCGGCGGCGTCCTTCTCCGAAAGCACCAGGTCACCGAGGTCCTCGGGCAGTGGCAAGCCCAGTGCGGGATCGAGCGGTGAGATCGTCCGCTCCACCGCCGGGTTGTACGGCGTCGACACCAGATAGTTCGCCGAGCTGCCGTCCGCCAAGGCACACAGCACGTGGCCGATGCCCTCGGCGATGAAGACCGCCCGCTGGTCCGCGTCGTCGAGGCGTACCGAGTCGACCGCGCCGAAGGTCGGAGACCCGACCCGAAGGTCGACCACGATGTCGACGAAGGCGCCGACGGGGCAGTACACGTACTTCGCCTGTCCCGGAGGAACGTCGGCGAAGTGCACTCCCCGCACCACCCCACGACGCGACACCGAGTGGTTGGCCTGCACGACCTCGAACCGCCGTCCGGTGGCGGCGCGCAACAGGTCGTCGCGGTACCACTCCGCGAACGAGCCGCGGTCGTCGCCGTACACCTGCGGCGAGCAGACCCAGGCGCCCGGGACCGCGAGCGGCTCGATCTTCATGCCCGCCGCGGGGCCCGGTTGGCAAGCAGCGACAGCAAGTACTCGCCGTACCCGCTCTTCGCCAGAGCGTGACCGGCCGCAGCGAGCTCGTCGTCGGAGAGCCAGCCGCTGCGCCAGGCGATCTCTTCCGGGCAGCCGATCTTGAGACCCTGCCGCTCCTCGACCACGCGCACGAACTCCGAAGCCTGGACCAGGCTGCCGAAGGTTCCGGTGTCGAGCCAGGCCGTGCCGCGCGGGAGAACGCTGACCGTCAGCCGGCCCTCACGCAGGTACGCGTCGTTCACGGCCGTGATCTCGAGCTCACCGCGCGCGCTCGGCGTGAGGCCGCGCGCGATCCCGACCACGTCGGAGGAGTAGAAGTACAGGCCGGGTACGGCGTAAGCGCTGCGTGGGCGGTCCGGCTTCTCCTCGATCGAGACGACCTGACCGCTCGCATCGAACTCCACGACGCCGTAGTCGGACGGGTTGGCGACCTGGTAGGCGAAGATGTGGCCGCCGTCGACGTCGGCGAGCCTGGCCAGCTGGGTGCCGAGCCCCGAGCCGTAGAAGATGTTGTCGCCGAGCACCAGGGCGACCGAGTCGGAGCCGATGAAGTCCGCGCCGATCGTGAACGCCTGGGCCAGCCCTCTCGGTTCGGGCTGCACCGCATAGTCGACGTCGATGCCGAACCCCGAGCCGTCGCCCAGCAGCCGGCGAAAGGCCTCGGCATCCTCGGCGGTCGTGATGACCAGGACTTCCCGGATCCCCGCCATCATCAGCGTCGTGAGCGGGTAGAAGATCATCGGCTTGTCGTAGACGGGCAGCAGCTGCTTGGACAGCGCGCGCGTGATCGGCCAGAGCCGAGATCCCGTGCCGCCGGCGAGCACAATCCCCTTCATCGGAACATGACGCTACCCAAACCGAGGGTCACGTAGCCTCGTCGACGTGCGACTTCTGGTCACCGGCGGCGCTGGTTTCATCGGCTCGCACTTCGTCCGGACACTCCTCGCCGACGGTTATCCGTCGTACGCCGGCGCCGAGGTGACCGTCTACGACAAGCTGACCTACGCAGGCAACCTGGAGAACCTCGCCGCGGTGGCGGACGATCCGCGCTACACGTTCGTCAAGGGCGACATCCTCGACTCGGATCTGCTCGACACCGTGCTGCCCGGGCACGACGCCGTTCTCAACTTCGCGGCCGAGTCCCACGTGGACCGCTCCATCGCGGGGGCGGCCGACTTCGTGACGACCAACGTGGTTGGCGTCCAGACCCTGCTCGACGCCTGCCTGCGCACCGGCATTCCGCGCGTGCTCCAGGTGTCGACCGACGAGGTCTACGGGTCGATCGCCGACGGCGCCTTCCAGGAGGTCGACCGGCTGGACCCCAACTCCCCGTACTCCGCGGCCAAGGCGGGTGGCGACCTGATCGCGCGTTCGTATGTCGTAACGCACGGCCTCGACGTCGTCATCACGAGGTGCACGAACAACTACGGGCCCTACCAGTTCCCCGAGAAGGTCATCCCGCTGTTCGTCACCAACCTGATCGACGGCCTCCCGGTGCCGTTGTACGGCGACGGGCTGAACATCCGTGACTGGCTGCACGTGGATGACCACTGCCGCGCCATCGCGCTCGTCCTCGAGGGCGGTCGCACCGGGGAGACCTACAACATCGCCGGCGGCACCGAGCTGACCAACCGCGAGCTCACCGAGCGGCTGGTCGACGCGTGCGGTCGTGACTGGTCGTTCGTCGAGCCGGTCGAGGACCGCAAGGGCCATGACCGGAGGTACTCCCTCGATGACGCCAAGCTCCGCGCCGAGCTCGGCTACCAGCCGGCCGTCGAGTTCGAAGCGGGCCTGCAGGACACGATCCGCTGGTACCGCGACAACGAGCAGTGGTGGCGCCCGCTGAAGCACGTCGCATCGTGACCCGCTGGCTGGTCACCGGCGCAACCGGTCAGGTCGGCACGGATCTCATGGCGGTCCTTCAAGCCGGCGACGACGAAGTCGTCGGGCTCGGTCGCGACGACCTCGACATCACCGATCCCGATGCAGTCACCAGGGCGCTCGACGACGCCCGGCCCGCGGTGGTCGTCAACTGCGCCGCCTACACCACGGTCGACGCGGCAGAGACCGACGAGGCAACCGCGACCGCCGTCAACGGCGACGCGCCCGGCCACCTGGCCCGCTGGTGCGCCGCGCACGGGGCCCGGCTACTGCACCTGTCCACGGACTACGTCTTCGCCGGCGACGCGTCCACCCCGTACGACGTCGACGCCCCGCTCGCTCCGCAGTCGGCCTACGGCCGCTCGAAGGCAGCCGGCGAGCGGGCCGTCCTTAGTGCGGGCGGCGACGTCCACATCGTGCGGACCGCATGGGTGTACGGCGCGACCGGGCCCAACTTCGTGAAGTCGATCGCGCGGCTGGCTCGCGACCGCGACGCGCTCGACGTCGTCGACGACCAGCACGGCTCACCGACCTGGTCGCACGACCTGGCGGTCGCGCTGTCCGCGCTCGGCGCGGCATCGGTTCGTCCCGGCATCTGGCACTACACCGGTCAGGGCGAGACGACATGGTGTGGCTTCGCCGCCGCAATCGTCGGGGAGATCGGGCTCGATCCGGCGATGGTCCACCCCACCACCACCGCGGCCTACCCGCGGCCCGCGCCGCGGCCGGCGTACTCCGTGCTCTCGACCGCGAAATGGGAAGCCGCTGGGCTGCCCCCGCCGCGGCCGTGGCAGGAGGCGCTGCACGCCGCGGTCGACCGGCATCCCGAACTTGCGGGTGGGGAGTAGCGCGACGACGACGCGCGCTGCGGCGAGGCTAGTAGGCGCCGTCGCGGCGAAGCACCGCGAAGATCGTCTTCCAGACGATCATGGCGTCGAGCGCGAACGACCAGTTCTCGACGTAGTAAAGGTCGAGGCGGACGCTGTCCTCCCAGCTCAGGTTCGCCCGGCCGGACACCTGCCAGAGCCCGGTGATACCGGGCTTCACGAGCAGCCGGCGCGCGACCTCGGTGCCGTAGTTGGCCACCTCACGCGGCAGCGGCGGGCGCGGACCCACGAGCGCCATGTCGCCCCGGACGACGTTCCACAGCTGCGGCAGCTCGTCCAGCGACCACTTGCGCAACCATGAACCGACCCGCGTCACGCGCGGGTCCTGGCGGATCTTGAACAGCAAGCCGTCGGAGGACTCGTTCTGCTCGCGCAGCGAGTCGAGCAGCGACTCGGCGTCGGCCCGCATCGTGCGGATCTTGTAGACGGTGAACTCGCGCCCGTTCTTGCCGATCCGGGTTTGGCGGAACAGCGGCCAACCCTGGCTGTCCAGCCGAACCACGAGCGCCAGTACGACGAGCAGCGGGAGCACGAGCAGGAAGGCGGCCGTCGCGCAGAGCCACTCGACGCTCGCCTTGAGCAGCTGGCGCACGCCCGACAGCTCCGGCTCCTCGACGTGCAGCAGGTGCAGGCCCTCGACCGGTCGCACGCTGATCCGCGGCCCGGCCACGTCGAGCAGCTCGGGCGCCACGACGAGGGACACCCCCGTGCCCTCGAGGTCCCAGGACAGCCGGCGCAGCACGGCAGGTGACATGCCCGGCCCCGACGCGACCGCGACCGTGTCCGCTCCGACCTCGGCCACGGCACTGAGCACCTGGGTGAGCGAGCCGAGCACCGGGAGGTCCGGCAGCACGTGCGCCTCGCTCGACGTCGGCGTGCACGCACCGACCAGTGAGTACCCGACGTACGGCTCGCGCTTGAACTGGTCGGCGATGTCTCGGATGCCGTCGACACCGCCGATCACGAGCACCCGGCGCATGTACGCCCCTTGCCGCCGCCGGTGATGCAGCCAGCGGCGCTGGGCGTAGCGACCGAGCAGCAGCATGACCGTGCCGACCGGCAGTGCGACCGCGACGTATCCGCGCGCGAGGTCGATCTTGAAGGTGTAGGCGATCACGGCGAGCACGGCCATCAGCCGCAGGGAAGCGGTGCTGACCCGCTTGAACTCCTCCGCACCGGTGCCGAGGAAGGGCACCTCGTAGGCCCGGGCGACCACGAGCGAGCACACCCACACCGGGACCAGTACGACGCTCAGGGTCGAGTACGACAGTCCGCTCACGTGCTGGTCGGTGTTGCCGAAGCGGACATAGAGCGCCAGCAAGCTACTGATGAGGATGATCAGAAAGTCGAGTGCCACAACCATGCCGAGGTAGCGGCGCCCCCAGACGTCGACCGGCCGCTGGCGCTCACGCCGCTCGCGCTCGAGCAGGTTGCGCACCGCCGGAGCCAGGTCGGGCGCCGCTGACCGACCCTCGGCCGCCAGCGTCACTCGTTCTCCCCAGGTTCGCAAGAAAGCCGCTCCAGATTAGGGCGCACGTCGTCGCCTTGTCAGCCCATCTCCAACACCGACGGTGCAGGTCAGCGCGGGGTTGACCCGGCGCAGCGCCGACAGAAAAAACATCGGCAGCAGGGCCCGCAAGGCTTAGGCTGGCAGGACACGAGAAAGGAGGTGGTCCGCGGTTGAGTACCTACAGGACACGTGAGGTGACCGTCAGCTAGGCGCCGTCTTCGGACTCGGTGTGAGACCAGCCGAGACGCATAGCGTCCGGCGAATCCCCGACCGTCACCGTGCCCCCGGGCAGCCGGCCCGTCCAGCCGGCAACCGCGCTCGCGCCGCGAGCGACCGGTTACTGCCCGGGGGCCTTTCCTGTCCCGGCCGAGGCCGTGGCTACTTCAGCGACAGCCAGGTGGTGACGCCGACGATCCCGGAAACCGACAGCTTGTGCGCCTGCTGCCACGACTTCACCGCCGCCTCGGTCTCCGGACCGAAACCGCCATCGACGGCAAGCCCGGCGCCGTGCCGGTTGAGGTCGAGCTGAAGCTGGCTCACCGTCCAGCCGGAGTCGCCGACCTTCGCCGGGAGCGCCAGCTCAGCCACCGGGCGGACCACGACGGGTAGCAGGTCGGTCGACCAGATCGGCGTGATCTTGACCTTCTCGCCGGTCTGCGGGGCGTCGAGAAGGTCCCCGTCGCCGACGTACATCGCGACGTGGTAGACCGTCGACGGCTGCGACACGTCGCTCGCGTAGAACAACAGGTCGCCCTGCTTCGCCTCGTTCAGCGGGATCCGGCGGCCGGCGCCGGCGTACTGCTCAGCCGCGGTGCGCGGGATGGTCAGCCCGGCATGGCGGTACGACGTCATCTGCAGCCCGGAGCAGTCGTAGCCCTTCGGTCCGGTGCCACCCCAGACGTACGGCTGGCCGATCTGGCTCTTGGCGAACGCCATCGCCTGCAGCGCGACCGGGTTCGTGGAGGTGCCTGCTCGCTTGTCCAACTCGGCCAGCCGCGCGGCCGCGAGCTTGCGGATTCGCGCCTGTGCCTTGGCATCGGACTCGCTCGGCGGCAGCACCGACGTCGCGGTCGAGCACTCCGGCGTGCCGAACAGCGTCAGCGCGCGCCAGGTCGCCTGGTTCGTCGTACCGGTCACCTTCAGGTCCGCGGCGGCCTGCACCATCTCGACGGCATCGACCGTCGGGCCGCCGTACCGCCCGTTGACCGCCGTACCGACCATCTGCTGCAGGATCGTGACCGCGAGTCCGGACGACCCGCTCGAAAGAAGCGCACAGCTCAGCGCCACTCCGGAGCCGAGCACCCGGTCACCGCAGGCGGCCTGGCCGGACGGCGGGAGGTGCGCCCAGGTGCCGGCGTCGATCCGGCCGGTCGCCGGAAGCTCGTGCGCGCGCTGCCACGCCTTGACCTTCTCGATCGTGCCGGCGCCGAACTTCCCGGTGACCCGCTTGCCGATGGCCTGCTGGATCGCGCGCACCGCCGGGCCGGTTGAGCCCTTCGACAGCACCGCGCAGGTCGTCACCTTGGCCGAGCTGCCGGCAGCCTGCGCCGCCGCGACACCCGGGCCACCGAGGGCGGCAACCGAGCAGAGTGCGGCGACGGCGACGGCAAACCGCCACTTCCCGCGCGCGCTGGATCGCACCGCTGCTCCTTCGGCCTGACCGGTTGTCAACGCTTGTTACCAGGTGTGTCGGCAGGGATCCAGCCCGGCCTTACGTCCCGACCGCCGCCAATCCGGGCAATCCGGGCGCCGCGCACGCACTAGAGTCCGGGCGATGAAGGTCTTGATCACGGGGGGCGCGGGCTACATCGGCAGCACGATCGGCTCGGCCTGTGTGGATGCGGGCATCGAGCCGGTGATCGTGGACAGCCTGGTCACCGGACGGCGGGAGTTCGCCCTCGACCGCCCGTTCTACGAAGGCGACATCGCCGACGACGCGCTGATCGACCGGGTGTTCGCGGAACACCCCGACATCGCCGCGGTCGTCCACTGCGCCGCGCTGATCGTGGTCCCCGACTCCGTCGCCGACCCGATTGGGTACTACCAGGCGAACGTCTGCAAGAGCCTGCGGCTGTTCGCGTCCCTGCTCCGCAACGGCTGCGGCCGGGTGATCTTCAGCTCGTCGGCGTCGATCTACGCCGTCAACGACGACTTCACCGTCGACGAGGATGCCGCGCTGGGCCCGACCAGCCCGTACGCCCGGACCAAGGCGGTGTGCGAAGGCATGTTCGCGGACATCGCCGCCACGCAGCCGATCCGCGTGTTGTCGCTGCGCTACTTCAACCCGATCGGCGCCGATCCGCAGCTTCGAACCGGGCTCGCTCTGCCCAAACCCACCCATGCGCTCGGCAAGATGATCGAGGCGATGCAGAGCGGTCAGGAGTTCCCGATCACGGGGACCGACTACCCGACCCGGGACGGCACGGGCATCCGCGACTACATCCACGTCTGGGATCTCGCTGCCGCACACGTCGCGGCACTGAACCACTTCGACGACATCCTTCCGGGCCGGCACGGGTCGTTGGCGATCAATCTCGGAACCGGGCAAGGGACGACGGTCCGCGAGCTCCTCGATGCGTTCAACACCGTGTCGCCGACCCCTGTTGCGGGCGCAGAGACCGGGCCACGTCCGGGTGACGGCGCGGGTGCGTACACCCGGAGCGGTCGGGCCAACGAGCTGCTGCAGTGGCGGGCCGATCGATCGATCGAGGATGGCATCCGCGACACCCTCGAGTGGTTCGCCGTACGCAAGGACGTCCTCGGAAGCTGACCGGATCCGAGGCCGGCCGGCGCCGAGTCAGTCGGAGTGGCGGTCGAGAGCGGCCGCGAGGTGCGGGGCGAGTCCCGACTCGCCGGCCGCCAGGTCGATTGCGTAGAGCAGCTTGCCGCCGCGCACCGCATACATCCGCTTGTCCGCGGTGATCGCGGGCGCGGTGGGTGTCCGTGCGACCACGTCGCTCGCCAGCTCGACATGGGACCCGGCCGGACCGTCCACGATGTGGCCGATCAGGACCTCCGTCACCCCGGTCGGGCGTGCGATCACCAGCTCGACGGTCACCGGCCCGCCGTCCTCGGGCTCCTGCGCCCGCAGCCAGCCCGCCTCCGCGTGCAGCCAGCTGCCGTCCTCGACCGAGGCGAGCTGCGAGTGGTAGGCGAGCACCGAGGAGCCGTCCGGCTCGATCCGCAGCACCTCGGCGTACGGGTAGTCGGCGCCACCGCCGCCCGGCACCGCGCCCACTCCCTCGCCCATCCAGGTTCCGATCAGGAAGCTGAGCGGACCGATCGGGTCGCCGGCGTACGTCATCGCTCACCGAGCAGCAACCGGCTGATGATGAGCTTCTGGATCTCGGCCGTCCCGCCGCCGATCGAGCCGAGCTTCGCGTCGCGCAGCGCGCGCTCGACGCCGAAGTCACGCAGGTAGCCGTAGCCGCCGTGGATCTGGATCGCGTCCAGGGCGTTCTGCACGCTCAGCTCCCCGACCAGGTACTTGGCGATCGACGCCTCCATCTGATGCTCTGCGCCCGCTTGTTTGAGGTACGTCGCCCGGTAGACCGCCGTTCGGCAGGTCTCGAGCCGCACCTTCATCTCGGCGAGCTTGTGCGCGACCGCCTGGAACGACGCGATCGGCCGGCCGAACTGGTTGCGCTCCTTGGCATAGGCGACCGACGCGTCGAGCGTCGCCTGCATCCCGCCGAGAGCGCCGCCCATCATCACGGTGCGTTCCCAGTCGAAGCACTCGAACGCGATCTGCCAGAGCGCCGTGCCTTCGGTCCCGAGCAACGCATCCGCCGGCACCCGGCAGTCGACCAGCGCGATCTCAGCGGTCGGCGAGGATCGGCAGCCCATCTTGTCCAGCTCGCGTCCCACGCGAAAGCCCGGCGTACCGGTATCGACGATGAACGCACTTGCCGCGTTGTCGCCGGTCTTCGCCAGCACGGTGCACACGTCCGCGATCGGGCCGTTGGTGATGAACATCTTGTTGCCGTTGAGCACCCAGTTGTCGCCATCCGGTACGGCGGTCGTCAGCAACCCCGCCGAGTCGGAACCCGCCTCGGGCTCGGTCGACGCCCAGGCCCCGATCAGCGAGCCGTCGCAGAGGCCGGGCAGCCAGCGGCGCTTCTGCTCCTCGGTGCCGTGCAGCCAGATCGGCACCGACCCGATCACCCAGTGCGCACCGAGCGACAGGTTGAACCCGCCGTCGCGGCCGCCCTCGCCGATCGCCTCGTTGGCGATCAGGCAGTCCACGATCGACGCGCCGGCGCCGCCGTACTCCTCGGGGATCGGCAGCCCGGCGAGGCCCTGCGCGGCGAAGGACTTCCAGACGCCCGGATCCCAGCGGCCTTCGCGGTCGCGTTCGGCCGCACCCGGTGCGACCGTCGCCACGGCCCATTCACGGACACTCGCGCGAAACGCCCGCTGTTCGTCGGTGATGGAGAAGTCCACGACGGCAGTCTGCCAGGAGCGCGTCCGGGTCACCGGGATGCGGTCGCCGCTCGTCGACCGGTCCGGCCGACTACTGTGCGGCGATGGCTCAGATCACCCTCGGCGTCGCCGAGCGGGCGCGGCTCGACCAGATCCTGATCGGGCTGGCGCCGCGCGCGATGCTGCCCGGCGACGTCGGGGACGTCTACCTGGACGAGGAGGGCACCCCGGTCGCCCGGCGCGAGGACAACGGAATCGCCGCGCTGGCCGCCTCCGCCTGGCGGCACCCGATGGACGTGGCGAGCGAGCAACCGGTGGTTGTCGCCGTCGATGGCCGGCTCCCGGCCGGCTCCGTCCCCGCGGAGTGCCTGCTGCTCCTGCCCGCCGCCGGCGTCCGCCCCGACGATGCCCGGCACATCGCCTGGTCGACCGCGTGGTCCGAGCACGCGGGCGAGGTCGTCCCCATCCCCGTCGAGCCGGCCGAAGCGGCGGCTCGCGCCGCCGAGCTGGCCGCGGCGTACTCCAGCGGCCCGCAGATCGAGATCGAGACGGTGCCCCAGCCCACGGGCGATGGCCGCACCATCCTGCTGACCGGTTTCTCCGGCTCCGGAAAGTCGACGATTGCCCGTGCACTGGTCGAACGCATCGGGACGGCGCGCACCGTCACGCTGCTCGACGGAGATGTCGTGCGGACGCACCTGTCCCGGGGGCTGGGCTTCTCGCGCGAGGACCGCGACATCAACATCCGGCGGATCGGCTGGGTCGCTGCCGAGGTGACCAAGCACGGCGGCCTCGCCGTGTGCGCGCCCATTGCGCCGTACGACGAAACCCGGCAATGGGTACGACGGGCGGTCGATGCCGCCGGCGGCCCCGGCTCGTTCGTCCTGGTGTGGATCTCGACGCCGATCGAGGAGTGCGAACGTCGGGACGTGAAGGGCCTGTACGCCAAGGCTCGAGCCGGCGAGATCACGGCCTTCACGGGGGTCAACGATCCCTACGAGCCGCCTGAGGACGCGGATCTCGTCATCGACACGACCGAGGTGGCCGTAGCCGACGCGGTCGAGCGGATCCTCGGGGTGTTGGAGCGACGCGCCTAGATCTCGACCTCGCCGACCGCGTCGAGCAGGCGGCCCCTCAGCGCGGGTTGGCAGATCAGCAACCGGTCGGTCAGCCGGGACGGCTTGTTGAACTCCAGCGGGGTTCCGGCGAGATCGCTCACGTCGAGTCCGGCCCGCGTGGCCACGACGACCGGCGCCGCGGAGTCCCACTCCTTCATCGGCCCGCTGTGCAGGTACGCATCGGCCTCGCCGAGCAGGATCGACATCGCCTTCATGCCCGCACTGCCGATCGGCGTGAGCTCGCCACCGACGAGATCGGCGACCTCGACCACCCAGGCCGGGCGCCGCGTCCGGCTGACCGCGAGCCGCGGTGGGTCGTGAGGGACGGGAAGCGCAGGCAGTGGGTCGGCGGTCGACAGCGTCATCCCGCGGGCGGGCAGCGCCACCGCTCCGTCGACCAGCCCGGCCCCGCGCTGCCAGAGCGCGACGTGCACCGCCCAGTCGGTGCGGCCCGGCTCGCCGAACTCGGTGGTGCCGTCCAGCGGATCCACGATCCAGACCCGATCCGCCTCGAGCCGCCGGGGGTCATCCGCGGACTCCTCCGACAGGACGATGTCATCGGGGCGGGCCTTGGCGAGGGCCTCGGTCAGCAACACGTTGGACCGTTGGTCGCCCGCGTCGCGAAGCCGCCAGGGATCGTCGAAGCCGAGCTCGTCCCGCAGGCCGAGCAGGAGCTGGCCCGATGCGATAGCGAGGTCTCGAGCGAGCTCGGCGTCCGATCGCTGGTCCGGGCTGCTCATGCTGACCGCCGATCGGCGCCGTCTACCGGGCGTGGGTGTTTGGGCAAGGCTCAGAGCACCATCGCTGCACCGACCGTGGCACCCGATCCTTCGTCGATGACGAGGAACGAGCCGGTGGTGCGGTTGCGGCGGTACTCATCGACGAACAGCGGCTGCGTGGTCCGCAGCCGGATCCGGCCGATCTCGTTGAGCGACAAGGAGTCCGCCGACTCGTCGCGATGCAGCGTGTTGACGTCGATGCGGTAGTCGACCTCGCGGATCTGAGCCCGGGCGGTGCGCGTCGTGTGCTTGACGGTGTACATGCCGCGCAGTCGCAGCGGCTCGTCGGTGAGCCAGCACACCATGGCATCGACGTCCTGGGTCGATCGAGGCTGGTTGTGCGGCCGGCAGATCATGTCGCCACGAGAGACGTCGATGTTGTCGGTGAGGCGGACCGTCACCGACATCGGCGGGAACGCCTCGTCGACCGGTCCGTCGGCCGTGTCGATGGCCTCGATGGTCGAGCGCAGGCCGCTCGGCAGAACGATGACGTCATCACCGGGCTTGAGCACACCACCGGCGACCTGGCCGGCATAGCCGCGGTAGTCCGGGTACGCCGAGGACTGCGGGCGGATCACGTACTGGACCGGGAACCGTACGTCGATCAGGTTGCGGTCGCTCGCGATGTAGACGTCCTCGAGGTGATGCAGCAGCGAGGAGCCGGAGTACCACGGCATGTTCTCGGAGCGGTGGACGACGTTGTCGCCGTGCAGCGCGCTGATCGGGATGAACGAGAGATCGCTGACATCGAGCTTGGTGGCGAACGAGCGGAACTCGTCCTTGAGCCGGTTGAAGACGCTCTCGTCGTAGTCGACGAGGTCCATCTTGTTGATGCAGAGCACCAGGTGCGGCACGCGAAGCAGCGAAGCGAGAAAGGCGTGCCGGCGCGACTGCTCGACGATGCCGTTGCGAGCGTCGACGAGCACCAGGGCCAGGCTTGCGGTCGATGCGCCGGTCACCATGTTGCGGGTGTACTGCACGTGTCCCGGGGTGTCCGCGATGATGAACGAACGCTTGGGTGTTGCAAAGTAGCGGTAGGCGACGTCGATCGTGATGCCCTGCTCGCGCTCGGCCCGCAGGCCGTCGGTGAGCAACGCAAGGTTGACGTGCTCGTCGCCACGGTCGCGCGATGTGCGCTCGACCGCCTCGAGCTGGTCCTCGAAGATCGACTTGGTGTCGTAGAGCAACCGGCCGATCAGCGTCGACTTCCCGTCATCGACACTTCCGGCAGTCGCGAACCTCAGCAGTTCCATCAGAACAGCAGCCCCATCAGAAATAGCCCTCGCGCTTGCGATCCTCCATGGCGGCTTCGCTCAGCCGGTCGTCGGCGCGCGTCGCGCCGCGCTCGGTGATGCGGGTTGCCGCCACCTCCGCGATGACGTCGTCGTAGTTCGCCGCAGTCGACTCGACCGCACCCGTCACCGGGATGTCGCCGACGGTGCGGTAGCGCACCGTCAACCTCACGATCTCTTCGCTCTCTCGCGGCATCGTGTACTCGCTCACAGGGAGCCACATTCCGTTGCGCATGAAGACCTCGCGCTCGTGCGCGAAGTAGATGCTCGGCAGCTCGACGTTCTCCGCCGACAGGTAGCTCCAGATGTCGAGCTCGGTCCAGTTCGACAACGGGAAGATCCGGATGTGCTCGCCCTTGTGATGGCGGCCGTTGTAGAGCGACCACAGCTCGGGACGCTGGTTCTTCGGGTCCCACTGGCCGAACTCGTCGCGGAAGCTGTACACCCGCTCCTTCGCCCGCGCCTTCTCCTCGTCGCGGCGCGCACCGCCGAACACCGCGTCGAACTCGTTGTCGTTGATCGCGTCGAGCAATGTCACGGTCTGCAGCGGGTTGCGAATGCCGTCCGGACGCTCCTTGACCCGCCCGGCGGCAATCGAGTCCTCGACCTTGGCGACGACGAGCCGCAGGCCGAGCCGCTCCACCGTGCTGTCCCGGAACTCGAGCACCTCGGGGAAGTTGTGGCCGGTGTCGACGTGCATGACCGGGAACGGGATCGGCGCCGGCCAGAACGCCTTCGACGCGATGTGCAGCATGACGACCGAGTCCTTGCCGCCGCTGAACAGAAGAACGGGACGCTCGAACTCCGCCGCGACCTCACGAAAGATGTGGATCGACTCGGATTCGAGCGCCTGCAGCGAGCTGAGCTCGTACGTCTGTGGCGCTGTCATAGGCCCTACAGACTAGATCGACTCAGCGGCCACGTGCCGCCGAACCGCGGCCGGATCGGTGCTCACGACGCCGGTTGCGCCATTCGGTCGCGCACTGCTCGCCCCAACGGACGAACCGGCCGGCTCGCCCGGCACCGCGCGGACTCGGCGCAGACGCTAGGTTCGCCGCATGGACCTGCAGGGAACCTCAGCCGTCGTGACCGGTGCGGCCTCCGGTCTCGGTGCCGCGACCGCGCGGTTGCTCGCGTCCCACGGCGCCGGCGTCCTCGTCGCCGACGTACAGGACGACAAGGGCGAAGCGCTTGCCGCCGAGGTCGGTGGTGTCTTCGTCCACACCGACGTCACCGACACCGACACGATCATCCGCGCGGTGGACACCGCCGCCGGCATGGCGCCGCTGCGCTCGCTGGTGTGCTGCGCGGGCATCGGCTGGCCGGAGCGCACGATCGGCAAGGACGGCGAGTACGCCACGGCGCACAACCTCGACACCTACAAGAAGGTCATCGCGATCAACCTGGTCGGCACCTTCGACTGCGTCCGGATCGCCGCGACGGCGATCGGGCGGACGGATGCCGACGAAAACGGTCAGCGAGGGGCGATCGTCCTGACCGCGTCGGTTGCGGCCGAGGACGGCCAGATCGGGCAGGCGGCGTACTCCTCCTCCAAGGGCGGAGTGGTCGGCATGACCCTGCCGGTGGCCCGCGACCTGTCGGTGGTCGGCATCCGGGTCAACACCATCCTGCCCGGGCTGATCGATACGCCGATCTACGGCGAAGGGCCGGCAGCCGAGGAGTTCAAGGCACGGCTCGGGGCCGGCGTGCTGTTCCCGAAGCGACTCGGGTACGCCGAGGAGTACGCGTCACTCGCGCTCGAGATGCTGCGCAACGACTACTTCAACGCCGAGTGTGTGCGCCTCGACGCGGGCATCCGGATGCAACCGAAGTAAGCGAACCGCGCGCGGGTTGAACAGGGCAACCCAAACCCTCCGTGCCATCGGTGGGAAACCGATGCCGGCGCCGGGGTCCAAGGCGCTCAGCACGAGGCACGAAGGGTCTGGGCGTTCCGATTGCACCCTGACTTACACCGCGAGGCGAAGCTCGTTGATCTCCCCGTCGGCGACCTGGACCGTCTCATCCGCGGCCGCATGCCCGCCGCCGGGGACGACCCGCACCGTCCACTCGCCGGGGCGTGCGAAGAACCGGAACTGACCGGTCGCCGAGGTCACGACCTCGGCGGTGAACTCACCGGTCGAGTCGAGCAGCCGGACGTAGCCCCCGGCGACCGGAGCCTCGCCGGCATAGACCAGGCCCTGGATCACGGTCGCACCGGTAGGGATGCCCTCACGGTCGATGGTCGCCTGGTCCGGTGAACCGCACACGCTCAGACGTCCTTTTCGATCGGGACGCCGACCAGCGAGCCGTACTCCGTCCAGGAACCGTCGTAGTTCTTGACGTTCGGCTGGCCGAGCAGCTCGTGCAGGACGAACCACGTGTGCGCGCTGCGCTCACCGATCCGGCAGTACGCGATCGTGTCCTTGGACAGGTCGACGCCGGCTTCGGTGTAGAGCTGGTTCAGCTCGTCGTCGTCGCGGAACGTCCCGTCCTCGTTCGCCGCCTTACTCCACGGGATGTTGCTCGCAGTGGGGATGTGACCGGCCCGCTGGGACTGCTCCTGTGGCAGGTGCGCGGGGGCCAGCAGCTTGCCGGAGAACTCATCCGGCGAGCGCACGTCGACGAGGTTCTTCACACCGATCGCCGCGATGACCTCGTCGCGGAACGCGCGAATGTCGTTGTTCGGCGCCTTCGCGGTGTACGACGTCGCCTTGCGGTGCGGCACCTCGTCGACGAGCTCGCGGCTGTCGAGCTCCCACTTCTTGCGTCCGCCGTCGAGCAGCTTCACGGCGTCGTGCCCGTAGAGCTTGAAGTACCAGTACGCGTACGCGGCGAACCAGTTGTTGTTGCCGCCATAGAGGATCACCGTGTCGTCGTTGCCGATCCCGCGCTCGGACAGCAGCGCCTCGAACTGCTCCTTGCTCACGAAGTCCCGGCGGACCGGGTCCTGCAGGTCAGCCTTCCAGTCGAGGCGGACCGCGCCTTTGATGTGGTTCTTGTCGTACGCCGAGGTGTCCTCGTCGACCTCGACGAGCACGATGCCCGGATCGTCGAGGTGCGCCTCGACCCAGTCGGCATCGACGAGAACGTCGCTTCGAGCCATCGTCGTCATCTCCTAGCGGTTGGGAAGGGTTCGTCGCCCGGCGAGCGCTGGGCCGACGAAGTCGGGATCGGGTGGGGAACGGTCTTCTGGTCGGTGCCACCGCGGTGGCGCAGGTGGGGCAGTGGCGGTAACGCCCCGGACGGCTCAGGCCCGACAGAGACAGGTCGCCACGCGGCACAGGTCGACCGCGCGCCGGCTCCACAGAGCGGGGTCGTCCCGCGTCGCGACTGCGGAGATGATCACGTCGTTCAGCCTACGCAACCGCGGATCGGCGCGCCAACCGCGCGGATCGACGGTCACCGGTGCGGGAATTCGGGCGTGCGACAATTAGTTGCGTAGGCTAAGGAATGCACCCGCGCACTGCCAGCTGCCGCCAGAAAGGCTTCGCATGACCTCCCCCTCACCAGCACCGCAGGAGCACGCGCGGAGGGGGATCGCCTACAAGTGGATCGCGTTGTCGAACACGACGCTCGGCGTCCTGATGGTCACCATCAACACCTCGATCCTGTTGATCGCTCTGCCGGACATCTTCCGCGGGATCAAGCTCGACCCGCTCGCGCCGGCCAACACGCCGTACTTCCTCTGGATCCTCGTCGGCTTCATGCTGGTGACCAGCGTCCTGGTCGTGAGCCTCGGCCGGATCGGCGACATCTACGGCCGGGTGCGGATGTTCAACCTCGGGTTCGGCGTCTTCACGGCGTTCTCGGTCCTGCTCGCCGTGACGTGGATGACCGGTGCGCACGGCGCGCTGTGGATCGTGCTCATGCGGATCGGGCAAGGCGTTGGCGGAGCGTTCATCTTCGCGAACTCCAGCGCGATCCTCACGGATGCCTTCCCGGAGAACGAGCGCGGGCTCGCGCTCGGCATCAACGGGGTCGCAGCGGTGAGCGGCGCGTTCCTCGGGCTGATCCTCGGCGGCCTGCTTGCGCCGATCGCCTGGCGGCTGGTCTTCGTGATCTCTGTGCCGCTGGGGTTGTTCGCGACGGTCTGGTCGTACCTCAAGCTTCGGGACAGCGGCATCCGGACCCCCGCGCGGATCGACTGGGCCGGAAACCTGCTGTTCGCGGTCGGCCTGGTCGGCATCCTCACCGGCATCGTCTACGGCCTGCAGCCCTACGGCGGTCACACGATGGGCTGGACCAAGCCGTTCGTGCTCATCTGCATGTTCGGCGGGCTCGCCGTGCTCGGCCTGTTCGTCGTCGTCGAGACCAAGGTCGCGGACCCGATGTTCCGGCTGCACCTGTTCCGGATCCGTGCCTTCACGATGGGCAACCTCAGCGCACTGTGTGCCGCGCTGGCCCGCGGTGGCCTGATGTTCATCCTGATCATCTGGCTGCAGGGCATCTGGCTGCCCCAGCATGGCTATACGTTCCAGCGAACGCCGCTATGGGCGGGCATCTACATGATCCCGCTGACCGTCGGGTTCCTTCTCTCCGGACCGCTCGCTGGCCGGCTCGCGGACCGCTTCGGCGCCCGGCCGTTCGCAACCGCAGGGGTTGCGCTGTCCGGCATCGTCTTCCTGCTCTTCGACGAGCTGCCGATGAACTTCACCTACGTCTGGTTCGCCGTACTCGTGCTCATGGTCGGGCTGGCCCTCGGGCTGTTCCAGGCCCCCAACACGGCCAACGTCATGAACTCGCTACCGGCCGACCAGCGCGGCGCCGGCGCGGGCATGCTCAACACGTTCCAGAACAGCGCCCAGGTGCTCTCGATCGGCGTGTTCTTCACCGTGATCACCCTGGGACTCGCGGCCCGGCTGCCGAGCGCGCTGGACCACGGGCTGGTTGCGCAAGGCGTGCCGGCGGCCCAGGCGCACTCGATCGCCACACTGCCGCCGATCGGCTCGCTGTTCGCCGCGTTCCTGGGCTTCAACCCGATCAAGCAGCTGTTGCCGTCCGCGTCCGCGGCCCACGTCTCGGCCGCGCACTACCGCTACCTCACCGGCCGCGGCTTCTTCCCCCATCTGATCTCCGGCCCGTTCGGGCACGGCCTGCACCTGGCGTTCCTGATGGCCGCCGCGGTGTGCTTCCTCGGCGCGGTGTTCTCGCTCTTGCGTGGCGGGCACACCCCCGGCCGCGGCCCCGGGCTCGGCCGCACCCACGCCGAGGCCGTGGAGCGTGGGCTGGCCGGCGCGGGCGATGTCGCGATGGCCGAAGCGGGTGCCGGTGCCGAGGGCGCGTCGGACCCGCGTTAGCGGACAGCGCCACCGTCAGCACGTATAACGGGCAATACGTACGACGCCACGGATCCCCGGCCGCGGGCCGGTTTCCCTAGGTTGTCCGGTGGGCGTGTCAACGCGGTCGGCTGATCGCACGTTGAACAGGGGACGGTGCGGGTCGTGAGCTTCGACGAGGCCGCAGCCGTCGAGCCCACCGAAGCCACATTCGAGGAGGTCTTCCCCGTGTTGACCCGCGACGCCTACCGCGTCGCGTACCGCCTCCTCGGCGATCGCAACGAAGCCGAGGACATCGCTCAGGAGGCTTGTGCGCGCGCCTACAGCCGCTGGTCCAGCGTGCGCGACCACGCCGAGCCGTGGTGCGTGCGGGTGGCGAGCAACCTCGCGCTGGACAGCCTGCGGGCCCGGACCCGCGCGATCCGGCGCAACGACCGGCTCAAGTCCTCCGAGCAGCTGCGCGACCCGGCGGTGGACGACCGGCTCGATCTGTACGCCGCGCTCGCGAAACTGCCCCGCCGCCAGCGCGAGACCGTCGTACTGCGCTATCTCGGCGACCTGTCGGAGGCGCAGACCGCGGACCTGATCGGCTGCTCCGTGGGCTCGGTGAAGACACATGCGAGCCGCGGGCTCGCCGCGCTGAGGGAGGTGCTCGCCCGATGACCTTCGACGGCTCCGGCGACGAACCCTCGTTCAGCCACCTCGACGACCCGACCCCGCCCGGCTTCGGTCCCGACGCCCTCACCCGGGTCGTGTCCCGCGGCCAGCATCTTCGCCGCCGGCGGCGGATCGCGTACTCGGCAAGCACGTTCGTGGTGATCGTTGCCATCGTCGGCACGGCCGTCGGCGTGATCCGCACGAACGGCTCGTCGAACAACCAGACGATCAATACCGCGAAATCGCCCACCTCGACCTCGTCGCTTCTGTCGCCAACGCCACGGCACCAGAAGTCGGGCAAGCCCGGGGGGATCACGCAGACCACCGGGGGCGGAACCCGTCCGCACCACCCGAGCGGCGGCGGCGGACCGACGACCGCCACCTCGCCGGCCTGCGTGACCGAGACGCCGTCGGGGCAGCCGAGCGATCCTCCGGACACCGCGGCCGCCGGCGCAAGCACTTCGCCGGCGCCGGATCCGACGCCCACCCCGACGTGTGTGACCCCCACGCCCACCGAGAGCGGCTCGAGCCCGCCTCCGTCGCCTTCGGTCTCGCCGAGCGTGACCGACTCTGGGTCAGGCGCAGCGACGCCCTGATCGGGTCCCGCTGGTCATGCGCCGCGGCTGCCGAGTACGACGTTCGTCGCACTGCCCGCAACGGTGACCCCACCGGAGGACAGCGACACGGATGACAACCGCATCCGGAACGGCAGGCCACGGACGGGTATCGCGATCGACAACGAGGCGAGCACTCGCCGGATGAGCCCAGCGGCCACCGTCGACCCGGGCAACCCGGCCAACGTCGTGACTCCGACGTCGACGGTGTTGCCGCTGAGTGTCAGCGTGCCTTCGCCGCGCAGGCTGACCGCCCGGCCGGCCACCTCGACGCGGTCGACGACCTCGGCCTTGCCGCCGTTGCCGCCATGGACCGACACCCGGCTGCCGAGCGGGCCGTGACCGGCGAGATAGCTGTTGACCGCGGAGTACGACACGAACGCAGTGCCCACCACTCGCTCGACGGGCACCCGGGAGACGCTGCGGTGGATGGCGTCCGACAGTGAGATGTGGACGCCGTACAGGTGTGCAGTGAGGCGGGTCACCGAGAGGTCCCCGACCGGGAAGTCCGTGGCCTTGACGGTGACGTCCTTATATCTCCCGTGCGCCGCCTGGGTCAGGAACGGAAAGCCACCGATCGTGACGTCGGGACGGTTGGGCAAGTGCTCGTCGGTCTGCACCTTGCCGGCGAGGACGTGCTCGGCGACGAGCGCACCGACCCGGTCCGCGGCCACGACCACCACGACCACGAAGACCAGGACCGCGATCACGAACCGCCTAATCACGGCTAGCCGCCCGCGAACGGCGGCAGGACCTCGACCGTGCCGCCGGCCGTGAGCTCGACGGTCGAGGGGTCGCGGCCACCGACCGGTGACTCGTCGACGACGTACGAACAGCGCTCGAGGACCCGGGCGAGTTGCTCGCCGTGCACTTGGCGCGCGATCTCCAGGGCTTCGGCGAGCGTCCGCGCGTCGAAGGGCTCCTCGCCGACCCCAGCGGCCTCGCGGGCCGCGGCCCAGTAGCGGATCGTCCCTACCGGCACGGCGCCTCCCACGGGCCGCGGGCGATCAGGGCCGGCAGGTGCGCGCCGATCCGGTCCAGCAGCTCCTGCGAAGCCCCGCTCTCGGCATGACCGAACCCCTCGACCACCCAGAGCTCCTTGGGTTCGGCGGCGGCATCGTAGAGAGCCTCTGCATGGTCGGCCGGGAAGTAGTGGTCCCGGTCGCCGTGAACGATCAGCAGCGGGGTCGGGCTGATCCGCCCGACCACCTCCAACGGCGACTCGGGCAGCGCGCCGGGGTCCCAGCCCTCCGCCGAGATCCGCGTCCGCAACACCCGCCGGGCGACCAGCCGGCCGAGCCGGGTCTCGATCGCCCAGTGCACCCGACGCATCGGCGTCGTCCCGCGGTAGTACCAGCGGGAAACCGCCGACACGCTGATGACCGCGTCGACCCCGCCGTGCAGCGCGGCGTGACGGATCACCACGCTGCCGCCCATCGACCAGCCGCAGGTGACGACCGCGGCGTAGCCGAGCCGGCGCGCTTGTGCAACCGCGGCATCGAGATCGAGCACCTCGCGGTGGCCGACCGTCGAGTGTCCGGTGGATCTCCCGTGACCGCGGAAGTCGAACGCGATGACACCGGCGTGCCTAGCCAGCCCGGCCACCACGGCCTGCATCGCCGCTCGCTCGATCGACTGGGTGAAGCCGTGCGCCACGACCACGGCGATTGCGCGCTCACCCGCCGGACCCTCGACGTGGACCGCGGCCAGCTGCTCGCCGTCGACGGTGCCGAGAACGCAGCGCTCCCCAGCGGGGGTCGCGGCGGTGGACGGCATCCCGCTATCCTGACTTATCGGGCCAGGCAGCGCCGCCCCCCGTAGGTAGGCGCGCGACGGGCCCGTTCGTCATTTGCTACCGGACGTGATCCGTCGCTCGGCACGACCCGGCGAACGCCTCGGGAAGTGAAAGGATCCGCACGTGGCGAGCCTGCTGCTCCTGACCGCCTGCGGCGGTGCCTCACCCGACGTGCTGCCGAGCCTCGGCCTGCTCCCCCATGTCGTCCGCGTGTTGCCCTTGGATGTCGCGCCGCTCGTCGATGGACCACCGGCCGACGCGATTCTCGTCGATGCGCGCCACGAGCTGACCAGTGCCCGCCAGACCACGAGGGTGCTCCGGTCGACCGGCTCGGCGGCGCCGCTCATCGTGATCGTCACCGAAGGCGGCCTCGCCGCGGTGTCGGCGGACTGGGGTCTCGACGACGTCGTCGTCGACACTGCGGGACCGGCGGAGGTGGAGGCGCGGCTGCGCCTCGCACTTAGCCGCGCCGCGAGCGGGACCGGCTCGGCAGACGCCGGAACGGGCGAGATCCGATCCGGTGACCTGGTGATCGACGAGTCGACGTACCAGGCCAAGGTGGGCGCGCACAGCCTCGATCTGACCTTCAAGGAGTTCGAGCTGTTGAAGTTCCTAGCCCAGCATCCGGGGCGCGTCTTCAGCCGGGCCCAGCTGCTGCAGGAGGTCTGGGGTTACGACTACTTCGGCGGCACGCGAACCGTCGACGTCCACGTCCGTCGCCTGCGCGCAAAGCTGGGACCGGACCGCGAGGCGCTGATCGGCACGGTGCGCAATGTCGGCTACAAGTTCGTCGCGCAGCCGCTCCGGCCGCTGCCCGACCTTGCCGTCGATGCAGGGTCGGTAGTGATGCCGGTTCCGGGCGGCGCGCCGGGCCCCCACCCGGTGTCGTCCTGACCGACCGCGTTGCGCTAGACCTGACAGCGTGTCGGTCGCAGGGATCGAGTCGCGCCGCCGGCTGAGCACCGACGAGTACGCCGAGGTTGCCGACCTGATCACGTCCGTGACCAGGGCCGAAGGCCGTCGGCCGCTCTCGGACCGGGCCATGCTCGAGGCGGCCCATCCCCGATCGGAGTCGACGACCCATCTGCTGGCCCGCGCAGGTGGCCGGCTCATCGGGTACGCACAGCTCACCGGCGGCATGGCCGAGATCGCGTCCCAGGACCCCGGGGTCATCCGGGCGCTCGTCGGGGCACTCGGGGTGGGTACTCCGGACCGGTTGTTGGTCTGGGCGCACGGCCAGGCCGCCCGCACCGCCGCCGTACTCCGGGAGCTGGGCTTCCACGAACAGCGCGTGCTGCTTCAGATGCGCCGCTCCCTCACCGATCCGCCGTTGCCGGAGCCAGAATGGCCGGCCGGCGTCACCGTCCGGAACTTTGTCGTCGGCGCCGACGAGGCTGCTTGGCTGGCCGTCAACAACGCGGCGTTCGCCCACCATCCCGAGCAGGCGAACTGGTCGATGGAGGACCTCACCTCGCGCGAGCAGGAGCCCTGGTTCGACCCCGAAGGCTTCTTCCTCGCCGAGCGGGACGGCGCGCTGGTCGGCTTTCACTGGACCAAGATCCACGCGCCCGAGGGCGCTGATGCCGAGCCGGTCGGCGAGGTCTACATCGTCGGTGTTGCGCCAGCGATGCAAAGCCAGCACCTCGGGACGGCCCTCACGCTGGCCGGACTCGCTTACCTGGCCGGTCGCGGCTTGCACACCGTGCTGCTCTACGTGGACGAGAACAACCGTGCGGCGGTCAAGGTGTACCAGCGGCTCGGCTTCGTGCGGTGGGACGTCGACATCCTCTTCCAGCGATGAGCCTGCCGGCGCGGTCGTAGCGCGCTCCTAGTGCGCGGTGGCCACCTCGACGACCTTGTGGCTCGCGCGCGAGGCCTTCCGCGAGGCTCGGTGCGGTACGGACTCCCGGCCGCCGGACTCGACCGCAGCGACCAGGAGGCCGCCGAGCAGGCCGAGGTCCCGCGCGAACAACGCGCGCAGCCCTTGCTT
>DATJSI010000111.1 GCA_035504215.1 Mycobacteriales bacterium | reverse complement strand
GATGGTGCAGGGACCGGACGCCGGTGCCGTGCTCAACCGGCTCTCGACGAGCGACGTCGACCGCGAGGTTGGCCGCCTGGTCTACACGCAGTGGCTGGATCACACCGGCGGCATCATGGCCGACCTCACTGTCACCAAGCTCGGCGACCAGAAGTACATGGTGATCGCGAGCGACGTGATCCACCGCCGGGTCGAACCGATGATCCGGCGCGCCACCCGATCGGATGAGATCGCCGTCGTCACGGACGTCACGTCCGGCGTGACGTTGCTGTCGATCCAGGGTCCGTCGTCGCGCGAGCTGATCTCGCGCCTGACCGACGCCGACCTCTCGAACGGCGCCTTTCCCTACCTGACCGCCCAGCAGATCCACGTCGGCTACGCGCCGGTCCTGGCCGCGCGGGTCACGTACGTCGGCGAGCTGGGGTGGGAGCTGCACATCCCGACCGAGTTCGCGACCGGCGTATACGACGACCTCTGCGAAGCCGGGGCCGATCTCGGCTTCCGGCCAGTGGGCCTCGCCGCGATGAACAGCCTGCGGTTGGAAAAGGGCTACCGGGACATGGGCGTCGACATCGACAACACCGACAACCCGATCGGGGCCGGCCTCGGGTTCACCGTGGCCTGGGACAAGCCGGACGGCTTCATCGGCCGCGACGCACTGCTCGCGGCGAAACAAGCCGGTCCGCCGCAGGACCGCGTCGTCAGCCTGATCGTCGACGACGCCGATGTCGACCTGTTCGGCAACGAGCCGTTGCTGCACAACGGCAAGTGGGTCGGCTACGTGCGGGCGGCCGCGTTCGGCCACACCCTCGGCGGCCCGGTCGGGCTGGCCCAGGTCCACCACGACGGTGGGGTGACCGGCGACTGGCTGGCCGAAGGCGGCTTCACCCTGCACACGCCGTCCGGCTCACTACCGGCCCGCCTGCAGATCCCGCCGCTCTACGACCCGAAACGCCTACGCATCCTCGCCGACTGAGGCGACGGCTACTCGGTGCTGGCGCTGCCGAACAGGCGGTCGCCGGCGTCACCGAGGCCGGGGACGATGTAGGCCTTTTCGTTCAGCCGTTCGTCGACCGCTGCGACCACGAGCGACACCCGGTCGTCCGGGAAGGCCGCCTCGACCCTGGCGATCCCCTCGGGCGCGGCGAGCAGGCACACACAGGTCACCGCCTCCGCAGCGCGCGCGAGCAGCGCCTCGACGACCGCGACCAGCGTGCCTCCGGTCGCCAGCATCGGGTCGAGCACGAAAACCGCCCGGCCGGCCGCGGTCTCCGGCAGTCGCTCGGCGTACCAGGACGGCAGCGCAGTCGTCTCGTCCCGCATCAGCCCGGCGAAGCCGACCTCGGCGTCCGGCAGCAGGCGGGTCAGGCCGTCCAGCATGCCGACGCCAGCACGCAGAACGGGAACGACGAGCGGCGGCGGCGAGGTCAACCGCACTCCTGTCGTCGGCGCGACCGGCGTGATGATGTCGACCTTCTCCACCGACACGCTCGTCGTCGCTTCGTACGCCAGCAGCGTGACCAGGTCGTCGACCAGCCGGCGGAAGGTAGGGGTGTCGGTGTTCACATCGCGCAGCGCGGTCAGCTTGGCCGCGACCACCGGGTGGTCGACAACGGTCACCCGCATCGCGTCATGACTCCTCGCCGATGTCCTCGTTCCACAGCTCCGGGCTGGCCGCGATGAACTCGCGCATCAGGGTCTTGCACTCGTCGTCGTCCGCGACGACCACCTCGACGCCCCGGCTGCGCAACAGGTCTTCGGCACCCATGAACGTGACGTTCTCACCGACCACCACCCGTGGGATGCCGTAGAGCAGCATCGCGCCGGTGCACATGTCGCACGGCGAGAGCGTGGTGTACATCGTCGCGCGGCGATAGACGCTCGCCGGCTGCCGCCCGGCGTTCTCCAGCGCGTTCGTTTCGCCGTGGTGGATCGCGCTGCCGTGCTGCACCCTGCGGTTGTGCCCGCCCGCGAGCAGCTGGCCGTCCGCGACGACGGCGGCACCGATCGGGATGCCACCCTCTGCCAGGCCGGTGCGCGCCTCGGCGATCGCGACGTCGAGCCAGTGCCGATCGTCGTCGGAAAGCGCCGCCACGTCAGTTCGGCAGCACGATCGGCTTGCGGCTGCGCTTCCCGAGTCCGGCCAAGACCAGGATGTAGTAGAGCACCGCCGTCAGCACGAACCCGACCTCGAAGGTCAGGTCGCCGATCTTCGGGTGGTGGGACGGGAAGTACGCCGTGAACCGCGGCGGCTGGTTGGCGAACAGCCCGATCGAGACCACCATCCCGACGACCATCGCGATCGGACCGGCGAGGTTCTCGTGCCGGTGGTTGTAGAGCTGGTCCGCGTGATTGCCCCGGTTGATCAGCTGGTCGACGAAGAACACTGCGAGCCACGGGCCGATCCAGTAGGCGATGATCAGCAGGAAGTTCTCGTACTTGTCGATGTTGTTCAGCCCGATCGCGGCGACGATGAAGCCGGCCACGCCGAACACGCCCGCGATCAGCGCCCGACGGAACTTCACCGGGATCCTGATGCCGAGCGTGGTGAACGACATCGCTCCCGAGTAGATGTTGAGCACGTTCGCGGCAACCGCGCCGACCGCGATCGCGAGCAGGACGAGGTCGCGCACGGCGGTCGGGTACGGCGAGGTGAAAGCCGCGGTCGGCGTGAGCGAGGACTTCGTTGCGATGGTCGCCGACACCGCCCCGACGAGCTCCAGGAAGATGCAGGACAGCGCGACTCCGAAGCCGCTCCACCAGGCGACCGCAGGCTTCGAGGTGTCGGGCGGCATGTAGCGCGCGTAGTCGGCGGCGTAGGGGTTCCATCCGCAGGCGTAGCCGAAGGTCGCGCCGACTGCGAGGGTGAACCCGCCGAAGCCGCCGGTGCCGTGCCCGCCGTAGTGGCCCTTCGAGAAGGTCCAGATCGCGCCAAGAATGAACGCGACCGCGAGCAGCGGAAACGCCACCCGCTCGAACACGTGCACCAGGTTGTGCCCGTAGAGCGCGATCGCGATCTGGGCGGCCGCGATGATCACCAGGCACGCGTACTTGTTGAGGTGCAGCAAGGTGTTGAGGGCGAGCGCACCGGACACGCTGTTGACCGCGAACCAGCCGATCCCGGCGATGATCGCATTGATGCCGGCCGGCACGGTGTTGCCCCAGTACCCAAAGGAGATCCGGGACAGGATCATCTGCGGGACGCCGTACTGCGGGCCGCGGGCGGACAGCGCTCCCTGGGTCACCGACCCGAGGACCGTGCCGAGCACGATCGCGCCGAGCGCCTGGGCCACGCTGAGCCCGAAGAACAGGACGCAGATCACTCCGACGAAGACCGTGGCGAACTCGAAGTTCGGCGACATCCAGACCCAGAACAGATGGCTCGGCTTGCCGTGCCGCTCGTTCAGCGGGATGAACTCGGCGCCGCCGGGCTCGACCACACCGACCTTGTCGCCGTACTCCCCTTCCCGGATCTCGGTGGTCGCGGTGACGGTCTCGCCGGAGTCCAACGTGGTCATGTGAGCTGCCCCTCGGAGTCGGTGAGGCGCATCGTAGGGCCTGCTGCACCCCTGCGCGAGACCCAACTCTGACGGCGCGCCGGAGGTAGTCGAAGTAGTGACGGGTGTGACTCGTGATGCAGGTCACACCGACTCTTCAGGTCCGGCTCAGGTCGGCGCGCGAAGGTACTGGCATGACCACGACGACACGCACCAACCGCCGCGCGAAGCCGGCCGAGACCCGGCGCGAGTCGCTGCTTGCAGACTTCACCGTGACCCCGATCCCGCCGGAGGTCCGCCGCCGCGCGGCGCTCGCAGTGTGCCATCGTGCCTCGACCGTCGAGGAGGCGCGCGAGCTGCTCGACGCGCTCGGCCTGCTCGACGTGACGTTGCAAGGCGCTGCCTGATCCCACGCGAACGGCGCATTCCCGGGGCTTGATCCCGGCGCTACGGTCAGGAAACAGCCGACGCCGGAGGCGACCATGACCGTGCCCGCGCCCACGTCCCCCGACCACGACTCCGCTCCATCGGCGCTGCGCGCCGACCTCGTTCTCGAAGGGGGTGGCGTCAAGGGAATCGGCCTGGTCGGGGCGGTCATCACGCTGTCCGACGCCGGTTGGACCTTCCCGAGAGTGGCGGGCACGAGCGCGGGAGCGATCTGCGCGGCACTGGTCGCGGCGCTGCAACGGGCCGGACGCCCGATGAGCGAGCTGCAGACGATCATGCAGCAGATCGACTACGCCGCGTTCATGCGCGGGGACTGGGCCGAGCGCCATCTCGGCCGGGTCGGCCAGGCCGGTCATCTCGTCCTGCACATGGGCGTCTACGACGGTGACTACCTGGTCGAGTGGCTCGGCGGCGTCCTGTCCTCGATCGGCGTCACGACCTTCGCCGACCTGCGGATGGACGACCCGGGCAGCTCGTTGCCGGAGGCCTGCCGCTACTCCCTCGTCGTGCACACCGCCGACATCACCCGGAACAAGCTGGCCCGCCTCCCGTGGGACTACCCGGAGTACGGCGTGACCGTCGACTCCACCCGAATCGTCGACGCGGTTCGCGCGTCGATGTCGATCCCGTTCTTCTTCGACCCGGTGCGCTTCGAGGCCCCCGCACACAACGACGGCGTCGACAGCTACGCCGCCGGCCCGGTGACCTGGGTCGACGGCGGCCTGCTCTCGAACTTCCCGGTGGAGGTCTTCGACCGCAGCGACGGGCTGCCCAGCCGGTGGCCGACGATCGGCGTGAAGCTCTCGGCCGGCGCTCCGACACCGGTGGAGAAGCACAACCCGAAGGACGCCCTGCAGGAGGCGATCGCCTGCGTGCGCACGGCGCTGGACAACGCCGGGCGCTTCTACATCCCCCCGGACAAGGCCGCCCGGACGATCTTCGTGGACAGCTTCGGGCTGGCCGCGACCGACTTCCACCTCAGCCCTGAGCAGCAGCAACAGCTCTACTCGAGCGGCGTGGGTGCGGCAACGGCGTACCTCGGGCGGTTGGCGCCCGCACAAACACCCGCCCGCAGCTAAGCAAACCGCCCTAAACCGCCGGTCCGGATTGGTAAGGTCAGGGCGCGTATCGGCAATTCCCACGACCAGGTCGGTGGCGACCGCCACGGCGAGGAATGGAGACGCGTGCCCGGCCGCACCGCCAGCCCTCAGCTGGTGCCGACCGATGTCACGGACGAGCAGAAGTACTGGTACTTCGGCTCGCAGCGGCGATGGTTCATCGTCGCCCGGTTCGTCGCTTTCATCGGTCTGATCATCAGCCTGAGCCGGTTCGGGTTCCAGGACCCGCACGTGAGCCTCATGGTCGTGGTCGTCCTGGGCATGACCACCGTCGCGCTGGTCGGCGTGTACTGCTCGACCCGGCCACGCCGGCTGAGCCAGACCGACCACGAAGAGCGCGTTCTTTTGTGGGCACCCGACTACTACCCGTCCGTCGATGTGTTCCTTCCCAGTGCGGGCGAGCCGCTCGAGGTGCTCGAGAACACCTACCGCCACGTCGCGGCTCTCGACTATTCGGGCCTGGTCGAGGTGTACGTGCTCGACGACTCCGGGCGCGGCATCGTGCGCGACCTCGCGACCCGCTATGGCTTCCGCTACCTGAGCCGGCCGGACCGCGGGCGGCTGAAGAAGGCCGGCAACCTGGCCTACGGCTACGCCAACTCCGACGGCGAAGTCATCACGGTGCTGGACGCGGACTTCGCCCCCCGTCCTGAGTACCTGCTCGAGCTGATGCCGTACCTCGACGACTCCGAGATCGGCATCGTGCAGTCCCCCCAGTTCTTCGACACGCACGTCAACGACCGCTGGGTGCAGCGGTCCGCCGGGGCGGTGCAAGAGCTGTTCTACCGCTGGACGCAGCCGTCGCGCGACGCGATCGGCGCGCCGATCTGCGTCGGAACCTGTGCGCTCTACCGCCGCGAGGGCCTCGTGCGCGCCGGCGGGTTCGCGCAGATCGCGCACTCGGAGGACGTCCACACCGGCGTCGCGCTCATGCGCGCCGGGTACGCCGTCCGCTACGTGCCGGTCATCCTCGCGAAAGGGCTGTGCCCGGACGGGCTGCCGCCGTTCGTCTCGCAGCAGTACCGCTGGTGTGCGGGCTCGATGGCGTTGATGCTCAACTCGGGCTTTCGCACGATGGGCCTGACCTGGCGGCAGCGGCTGTGCTTCTGGAGCGGGTTCGGCTACTACCTGTCGACCGCGCTCAGCGCCTTCACCGCGTTCATCCCGCCGGTCTTCCTGCTCTGGCAGCACCCGGACGCGATCCACGCGCGCAACTACCTGTTGCTGCTTCCGCTGGTCTTCGCCTACCCGTTGATCTTCTGGACCTACCGCGGGCGCTGGGACTTCAGCGTGCTGCGCATCCAGCTCGCGCAGTACTTCTCGCACGCGGTCGCGATCTGGGACACCTGGCGTGGTGACACCTCGGAGTGGGTCGCGACCGGAGCCGTCGGGCGCAGCCCGCTCGGAATGCGCATCGGCTGGCTCATGGCGAGCTGGCTCGCGGCCGTCCAGGTGCTGCTGTGGACCGGCATCGTGCGCGACCTGAGCACCGGAGCGGCGACGATCAGGTCGCTGTACCCGATGGTGATCGTGGCCGGGTTCGCGCTCTACGTCCAGGTTCCGTTGATCGCCGAAGCGGTCAAACACCGCCCGCAGCTGCGACTGAGGACCGCGGCATGACCGGCGGCACGGCAGAGGTGCGCTCGTGAGCATCGACGTCCCACCTCCGCCGACGCTGACCGTGCCACTGCCCCGCCCGGCGCGGACGGGGGTGCTGGCCGATCGGCATACTCCTCGACCGCGGCGGGAGACGCGGTTCGACCGGTGGATGGCCCGGGCGATGACCAGCCAGATCATCTGGCTGGCTCCGGTTCTCGTCACTCAGGCATGGTTCGCGTTCCGGCTCAACAACAGCCTCGAGCAGGACGAGGCGCTCTACGTGACCGCGGGCCACCAGCTCATCGCGCACATCCTGCACGGCACCCGAGCGCCGGACTTCGGCTCCTACTTCTCCGGCGTACCCGCCGCGTACGCCATACCGGCTGCTGTGCTCGATCACCTCGGCGGCGTGATGCTGGTGCACGCGACGAACACCGTCATCGGGCTGACCGCCTCGGTCTTCGTCTACCTCGCCACCCGCAGGCTGTTCGGCCATGGCGCGGCGTTGGTCGCGGCCGCCGTGTTCGGGCTGAACCCGGCGACGCTGTTCGTGTCACGATTCGCGAGCTTCGACGCACCTAGCTTGCTGCTGCTAGCGGTCGCTCTGTACCTCGCCGTACGCGTATCGGACGGCCGGCGCTACGCGATCGCCCTCGGTCCTTGCCTCACACTCGCCGCGGCAGAGAAGTACTTCGCGCTCGCCTTCGTCCCGAGCGTGATCATCATTGCCTTTCTGGCCGCCGCCAAGCGCACGGATCCGGCGTCGGCCATGCGCAGGGTCGCGCTGGCAATCGGCTCTCTGGTCGTCTGTTGCGGAATCGGCGCGCTGATGCTCGATCCTGCGGACTGGCAGGGAATGCGCTCGACCTCGCTGGATCGCACCACCTTGCTGCCCGAAGGCCGACTCACGCTGCTTCGCGACTGCACTCACTACATCGGCGCGCTGGCTCTCGCCGGCGCGATCGGCGTGCTCCTGGTTCGGCGGAGGCGGGCAGTTCTCGGCGTGGTCCTGCTCGCGACCTCGTTGATCCCTCCTGTCGTCCAGATCCGGTTCTCCGAGTCGGCTTCCCTGCACAAGAACATGGCGTTCGGCGTGCTGTTCCTCGCACCCCTTGTAGGCGTCACCGGGATGGCGCTGCTCCGCCGCGGCCGCTACCTCGGAGTGCGCGCGGCGACCGCGCTCGTGTGCGCGGTCCTGCTGCTGAGCTCGGGGGTGGGCACTTCACAGGCGATGGTGAACGGCTGGCCGAACTCGAACCGCATCATGCTGGTGCTCGCGCACTACGTCCGCCCCGGCACCCAGAAGTACCTGGTCGACGACAGCATGATCCCGGCGTACTACCTGTCCGGCCTGACCAGCTACCGCCAGTGGGAGTCCACGTACGACGTACAGTTCGAGGGCCCGCACGGTGCGCAGGTGATGCAGGACCAGCTCGCGAACGGGAAATATGCGCTGTTCCTGTACCGGGACGATGGCGCGACGATCGCGCTAGACCGACAAATGTTGACAATCCTCCGCAGCCGCTACACCTTGGTAGCCAAAGTGCCGTTTTCAACGGCAGGCGGAAACCACTACTGGTACCTCTGGCGGGCGGAGCTGCCGCGATGATGTCGACGCTGTCGGTTCGCCGTGCCGTGATCACGGCCGCCGTCGCGACCGGCGTGCTGGGCGCCGCGGGTTGCGCCAGCGTGACGCCGGGTTCGATCGCCGCCGCGCACGTGCACTACATCCCTGCCGACAACCCGAACTTCAAGATCAACAAGAGCCGCCTGCTGCACCCGAAGAAGAAGTACTTCGGCATCTCGCTGGCCGGCGTACCCCAGTCGGTGACGTCTCCGATCGACACCATCAAGAACGAGGTGGGCAAGCGCCCGAACCTCGACATGTACTACATGGACTGGGGCACCGCGGCCCATGCCGAAGCGGGTGTGCCCAACTTCGACCCCGGCGCGGCGGAGAACGCGTGTGCCGCGGGCATGCTGCCCATGCTCACCTGGGAGTCCTGGGATACGACCGATACCAACGCAACGCAGGGTGTCGCGTACACGCAGCAGGCGTTCTCGATGAACAGGATCATCGACGGCGACTTCGACGCCTACATCAAGAAGACCGCGCAGGCGATCGCCTCGATCGGCTGCCCGCTGGCCCTGCGCTTCGACCAGGAGCCGAACGGCTACTGGTACCCGTGGGGCGTCACGAACCCGACCGAGAAGCCGCTCTCCGACTCGATCAAGCAGAAGGCAGCGCTCTACGTCCGGATGTGGCGGCACGTCCACCAGATCTTCACCGCCGCGCACGCCACCAACGTGCTGTGGGTGTGGAGCCCGAACATCCAGAGCGCGAACGGCGCGAAGCTGGTCACGTTCAAGCAGCTCTACCCCGGGCCGTCCTGGGTCGACTGGGTCGGCATCGATGGCTACTACAACACTCCGCAGCGGACCTTCTCGACGTTGTTCGGGTCGACCATCCAGCAGCTCATCCCGGTCGCTCCGCACAAACCATGGATGCTCGCCGAGACCGGCGTCGGATCCAGCAGCCGCAAGCCGTGGCAGATCAAGAACCTGCTGGACTCGATCGCGAAGGCGAAGCGGTTCAACGGCTTGGTCTACTTCGAGCAGCACAAGAGCACTGACCGCAGCTTCTGGCCGTTCAACGACCCGGCGCATCCGAACAGTCTCCCGGCGTTCAAGAAGGGCATCGACCAGAAGGTGTACGCCTCCGGCAAGCCCGGCGATGCGTGGTATCTGAAGTAGCTCCTGCCGATGGCCGGCTCGACCCGGCAAGCGATCCCGCACGTCCTGTGGTCGAACCATCGGCAGGACGCACCCACCGGATCCTTTCCGCGCTTGCAGCAGCATCGATCCTCGCCGGCCTGCGTACGGTCTGGCTGCACACCACGACCGACTCCGCGGGTCTGGGCCTGGTGGTCTCCCTGGGGTACGCCGGCCTGCTGACCGCGGTGGTGGTCTCTCTGGTCGCCCGCCGGCGCCGCACGCTGGTGTGGGTCGACCAAAGCGTGCTACTGATCGCGATCTGCATCGAAGCCGTTCAGTTCCCGCGCTTCACCAGTACGTCGTACCGCTATCCCGGCGACGAGGGCATTCTCACCTGGCACGCCATCGATGTCCTCCGGCATGGTCACGACCCGTACCGCTACCACTGGGCCGGCGCGGTCGCGCAGGTCCCCACGCAGCTGATGAACGGCAGGGTCGTCGACCGCTTCGTCTACCCACCGGTCAGTGCGGTGCTCGGCGCCGGACTCGACCACGTCTCGACCAACCTGGGAACCCCGTCGGTGCTCGCTGGCCTGGCGTTGATCGCCACCGCGCTGGTGCTGTTCCTGGCCTTCCCGGTGCCGCTCCGTCCGTTGGCGGTTCTCGTCGTGTTCGGCATCGCCTTCGAGACCGCGCGGGCGGTGTCCGGCGCTCCCGGCATCATCGCGGTGCCGCTCCTCGCCGGCGCACTGTGGCGATGGCCCCAGATCGCCAGGGGCGGGCGGCTCGGCACGGGCGGCGTGGTCCGGGCGCTGTGCCTCGGCCTCGCGCTCGCGACCTACCAGCTGTCCTGGTTCCTGCTGCCGTTCGTGGCGGTCGCGCTCTGGCGGGTGCGCCGCGACGGGCTCGCCAGCCGGCCCGCCGCCCTCGCGGTCCTTCGGTACGTCGCGATCGCGGTCGCCGTGTTCGCGGTCGTCAATGCGCCGTTCGCGATCGCCGGCTTCAGCGACTGGTGGCATGGCCTCACCGGAGTTCTCACCGAACACGCCCTGATCTACGGGCCCGGCATCGCGATGATCAGCGGCAACCTGTTGCCCGGCAGCGGCGCGCTCGACTTCTTCACCTATGCCGCGGCACTCGCCTACCTGGCCCTGCTCGTCGCGGTCGCCGCCGTTCCGGCTCGACTGGCGGCCGCATCGGTGGTGCTGCCGATCGTGGTCTTCTGGCTGGCGATCCGTTCGGAGGATACCTACTACGTGGTGTTCGCCCCGCTGTGGGTGCTCGCGGTCGTCACCGCTACGGAGACCGACTTCTCGGGTGCGCGCCCGCTCTCGTTCCTTGCCCGACTCGATCGGCGTTGGAAAATGGGGCTGCTCGGCGCCTCGATCTCGGCAGTCGTGGCCTGCCTGGCGACGGCACTGGCGACGCCGAGCCCGCTGCAGATGACCGTGGTCTCGCGGGCGAGCGTCGTATCGGCGCGCACCGGCGCCGCCGGGCCGCTACAGACCATCGGTGTTCTCGTTCACAACCGGTCCACGCACATCGTGCGGCCGAGCTTCCTGCTGCTCGGTGACGCTGCGCTCGGCGAGTTCTGGACCGTCCAGCAGGGCCCGGCTGAGCTGCGGCCTGGCCAGAGCGCGACCTACCAGCTGCGCAACCCGGATCGCGGCTTCGAACCCCCCGCGAGAGCCCGGTTACGCCTCGAGGCCGTCTCTGACCACCCGCAGACGCTGAGCTCGGTCGGGATCAGTCGGTGAGGTCGGGGATGTCGACGCCGGCCACCCCGGGCTGCTTGTTGAGGCACTCGGTCAGCAGCGCCAGGTCCTTGTCGTTGGCGTGATCGATCCGCCATCGGACGTCGCCGACCTGGTCGGAGACCAGCGTGCTCTTCGTGAGCGGCTCGGGGTTGGCGTTGGGCGCTGCGTGGGCGCACGCCTGAAGCGCATGCACATGGTCCGAGGCGGGCGCTCCCTGGTTGAAGTAGACGACCAGCTCCTGCTTGTCCAGCGACGAGGTGTTGCACCCGGCGAGCAGCGGCACGAGGACAGCGCCGAGCGCCACCACCGCCGCGCGCCGCAGCCTCATCGCGATCTCCTACCCGCCACGACCGCCGGATCGGCCGAGTCGTGAGCTTCTGACCCCAGCACGAGGTTACTGTCAGGCCTGTGACGACGAACAACCACGAGCCGATCGAGAGCTACGCAATCCTCGGCGACCTGCACACCGCCGCCCTGGTCAGCCGCCGCGGCGCGATCGACTGGCTGTCCTTCCCGCACTTCGACTCCGGCGCCTGCTTCGCTGCGCTGCTCGGCGATCCTGACCACAGCACGTGGCAGATCGCCCCGGTCGGCGGCCCGGAGTGCACCCGCCGTCGCTACCGCGGCGAGACGATGATCCTCGAGACCGAGTGGGAAACCGCCGGTGGCGTGGTCAGGCTGATCGACTTCATGCCGCCACGGGGCGAGGCCCCGGACGTGATCCGGATCGTCGAGGGCGTCTCGGGCACGGTGGAGATGGAAGCCACCATCCGGGTGCGCTTCGACTACGGCTCGATCGTGCCGTGGGTACGCCGCATGGACGGGCACCTGCGAATGATCGCCGGCCCGGACTCGGTCTGCGTGCGCACGCCGATCACGCTGCACGCCAAGGACCTGGCGCATTCCGGACCGTTCACGATCTCGGGCGGGGACCGGGTCCCATTCGTCCTGACCTGGCAGGCCTCGCACCTGCCCACGCCCAAGCCGGTCGATGCCGAGGAGGCTCTGCGCGACACCGAGACCGCCTGGATCGAGTGGGTCGCGCACTGCCACTACGACGGCGAGTGGCGCGACGCCGTGATCCGCTCGCTCGCCGTACTGAAGGCCCTCACCTATGCCCCGACCGGGGGCGTGGTCGCGGCCGCGACCACCTCGCTGCCGGAGGCCATCGGCGGCGAGCGCAACTGGGACTACCGGTACTGCTGGCTGCGCGACGCGACGATGACGCTCCAAGCGCTCCTTTATGCCGGCTGCACCGACGAGGCGAAGGCCTGGCGCGAGTGGCTGCTCCGGGCGGTCGCCGGCGATCCCAAGAAGATGCAGATCATGTACGGCATCCAGGGCGAGCGGCGGCTGACCGAGTTCGAGCTGCCCTGGCTGACCGGCTACGAGGGGTCGACGCCGGTACGGGTCGGTAACGAGGCCTCGGGGCAGTTCCAGCTCGACGTCTACGGCGAGCTGCTCGACGCTCTGCACCTGGACCGCACCGCAGGCCTGAGCGCGCACGACAACTCGTGGTCGTTGCAGCGCGCGGTGCTCGACCAGCTCGAGAGCGAATGGGCGCAGCCGGACCAGTCATTGTGGGAGATGCGCGGCGACCCGCGGCACTTCGTGCACAGCAAGGTCATGGCCTGGGTGGGTTTCGACCGGGCGGTGCTCGCCGTCGAGAAGTTCGGTCTCAGCGGCCTGGTCGAGAAGTGGCGCGGGATCCGCGACAGCATCCACGAAGAGGTCTGCCGCGAGGGGTACGACGCCGACCGCGGGACGTTCACGCAGTCCTACGGCTCGAAGTCGCTCGACGCGGCGACCCTGCTGATCCCCCAGGTCGGCTTCCTGCCCCCCGACGACCCACGCGTCATCGGCACCGTCGACACGATCGCGCGCGAGCTCACCCACGACGGCTTCGTGCTCCGCTACGACACCAGCGCGGCTGGCGACGGCCT
Source organism: Mycobacteriales bacterium (assembly GCA_035504215.1). Taxonomy (NCBI): domain Bacteria; kingdom Bacillati; phylum Actinomycetota; class Actinomycetes; order Mycobacteriales; species Mycobacteriales bacterium. Next base: position 8,405 of record DATJSI010000111.1, on the reverse strand, counting down.
GCGCGGCACCGAGGGCGCGTTCCTGGCCTGCACGCTCTGGCTCGCCGACGACCTGCATCTGATCGGCCGGGACCGCGAGGCACGCGAGCTGTTCGAGCGCGTCCTGGACCTGCGCAACGACGTCGGGCTGCTGTCCGAGGAGTGGGACCCGGTCCACAAGCGCCAGCTCGGCAACACGCCGCAGGCGTTCAGCCACGTCCCGCTCGTCAACACGGCACGCGCACTTTCGACGACCGGCGCCAAGGTCGGACGCGTCTCGCGGCGGCATCCGCATCACCACGCGTCGTACGGCACTGGATAGGCTCGCCTCGATAGGCTTGCAGCGGACCCACTGACAGCACCGGAGAGCGACGTGAGCACCGAGACCAAGTTCGTCTTCGTGATGGCCGGGCTCAGCGTGTTCGTGCTGATCGTCGGGACGTTCATCGCTTCGAAGCTGTCGACCGCCCCGCCGCGCGTGATCCGGACCGTCTGGCCGATCGTGGCCGCGCTGACCGGAGCCTGCTACGCCACCGTGGTCTACATCGCGCGGCTGCACGTCAAGGGGTGACGTCCCCCCGTTACACGCTCGCGCGCTCTGCGGGCTCCCTCGCCGCCGGCCTGTCCCGGCTGACCGGGCGGGGGGCGGGTACGACGGTCGGCGGCCGGATCACCTTGCTGCTCGATCCCGATGCCCTCGCCCGGGCCGCCGCCGGCCGGTCCTTCGCCCTGGTCAGCGGGACCAACGGCAAGACCACCACCCGCACGTTCCTGGTCGCGGCATTGCGCACGCGCGGGCCGGTGGTGAGCAACAGCGGCGGCGCCAACCTGCCGACCGGGATCACGGCCGCGCTCTCGGCCGACCGGATCGCCGCGGACGGCGTCCTGGAGGTGGACGAGCCGTTCCTGCCGAGAGTGGCCGCGGCCGTCCACCCGCGGGCGCTCGTGCTGCTCAACCTCAGCCGCGACCAGCTCGATCGGTACGCCGAGGTGCGGCGGCTGGCCGGCATCTGGCGGGCCGCGCTCGAGTCGCCGCAGGCGCCGACCGTCGTCGCGAACTGTGACGACCCGCTCGTGGTCTGGGCCGCCTCGCCGGCCGAGCACACGATCTGGGTGGCCGCCGGCGAACGCTGGCACAGCGACGCCGCCGCGTGTCCGGCCTGCGGCGGCGTGGTCCGCCGCGACCACACGGGCTGGAGCAGCGACTGCGGGCTGTCCAGGCCCGCACCGGACTGGGTCGTCGACGGGGACGAGGTCATCGACACGAGCGGCGCCCGCCACCGGGTGCACCTGTCCCTGCCCGGGGCGGTCAACGTCGGCAACGCCGCGATGGCGGCGGCCGCCGCCGGACTGTGGGGCGTCGGTCCGGCCGCCGCACTCGCTGCCATGAGCGCGATCGCCGAGGTCGAGGGCCGCTACCTCACAACGACGTACGCCGGCGTGCCGAGCCGGCTGCTGCTCGCGAAGAACCCGGCGGGCTGGTCCGAGGCGCTGACGATGCTCCCCGACACCGAGGTCGGCGTGGTCGTCGCGGTCAACGCGCGGGCTGCGGACGGCCGTGACCCGTCGTGGCTCTGGGATGTGCCGTTCGAGCAGCTGGCAGGCCGGGTCGCGGTCGCGACCGGCGAACGGTCCCGTGACGTCGCGGTCCGGCTGCGCTATGCGGGCGTCGAGCACACGCGGGTCGAGGACCCCGAGGCCGCCGTCCGTTCTGCCGGGCGGGTGGGTCCGGTCGAGGTGCTCGCCAACTACACCGCCTTCCAGACCTATCGCCGGCTGGCCCACGATGGCTGACCCGGTACGCATCGGCCTCCTGTACCCGTCGCTGCTCGGGACCTACGGGGACGGCGGCAACGCCCTCGTGCTCGAGCGGCGGCTGCGGTGGCGAGGGATCGACGCCGAGACGGTCCGGGTCGAGATCGACGACCATGTCCCCGAGGAGCTCGACCTCTACGTGCTCGGCGGCGGCGAGGACAGTGCACAAACCCTGGCGGTGAGCCGGCTCGGTAACGGCGTACTGTCCCGGGCTGTGGCGGCGGCCAAGCCGGTGTTCGCGGTCTGCGCCGGCTTCCAGATCCTCGGTGAGACGTTTCTCGACGGCACCGGAGAGGTGTACGCCGGCCTCGGCCTGATCGACTGCCGCACCGACCGGCTGCCCGGCGCCCGCGCCGTCGGTGAGCTGCTCGGCCAGGCGGGCGACGACGGCATCGGCACGGTTACGGGCTACGAGAACCACGGCGGCCGGACCGTCCTCGGCGCCGCGGCCCGGCCGTTCGCCGCCGTGCGGTCCGGCGTGGGGAACGGTGACGGGGACATCGACGGGGCGATCCAGGGCAGCGTGGTCGCGACCTACCTGCACGGCCCGGCGCTGGCCCGCAACCCCGCGCTCGCCGACCACCTGCTGATGGCGGTCTGCGGCCCGCTGCCCGCACTCGACGACGTCGAGGAGCACGAGCTACGCCGGGAACGCCTCGCCGCGCTCCGTCGCGCCAAGCTTGCGCGCTGGCGGCGCCAGTGGCGGCCGGCCGCCAGGAGCCGCTGACCAGCAAGGGTCGGCGACGCCGCCACCGACGATCGCCAGCAGGCCGGTGAGTGCGGCGAACTGCGCGATCACGATGCCCGAGTCGTTCGTGGCCGTCCCGACCACCGCGAGCAGGGTGATCGCGATGGCAGCGGCGCGCAGGCCGGGCACCCGCCGCAGGACCGCACCGCACTGGGCGCGAAAGACGATCGCGACGATCAGGAGGACGGCTACCGACCCGGTTACGGCAACGTCGCCGAAGGAGTGCAGGTTGGAGTACAGCTTGCGGTGGATCGTTCGGCCGGCGCCGCCGTGCAAGACCTCGCCGGCGAAAATGCCGATCTGGGTGCGATCGGCCGCGGGCCTGGAGTAGTCCGCAGCGGCGACGAGTACGGCGAGCACGACCGCGACCACGACGGTGATCGCCACCCGCTTTGCCGTGAACCGGATGCCGGACAGCAGGGCGAGGAGCAGAGCGAAACAGATCGGCAGCGACAGCAGGCCGCCGAAGTCGTCTCCCCAGCGCGGAGCGGCGTCGGCGGCACACGTGACGAGGCCGATCGCCAGGGCAGCGAGAAGCCCGGCACGGACCCGGCCGCGCTCAGCGAGCGCCGCACCGGCGAGCCCGGCGCAGAGCAGGGCAGCCGCGCCGAGAGCGGCGAATGCGACGTTGCCCATCCCGTGGAAGCGTCCGGCGACCGTAGCGAGGTTGCCCAGCGGGCTCGACGCCTGAAGCGGGGAGCCGACGAGCTCGTCGACCGCGAGAACCACGGCGGTGACCGCGGGCACGACCGCGACCGCCGCGACGGCCGACCAGCGGGCGGCGGCGGCGATCAGCGCGGCGAATGCGAGCAGCACGATGCCGAGCAACAGCGGATACCAAGCGAGCCCCGGCCGCCACCACGGACCGACCTGAAGCAGCCAGCTGGCGATCGGGATCCCGACCGCGAGCCGGCTCAGCCAGATGGCCGCCTCTGACCACGGGCGGGCGCGTCGCCACCACGCCAGCACGAGCAGGGCGAGCACGACCATCCCGGCAACGCCGAGCGCGATCCGCAGCGGGTTGTCGAGCCGGCGCGCCGCCAGGTCGTGGCGGTTGGCGTCGACGAAGGCGGCCGCGGATGGGACGGCGTGCGAGGTGTCGTGGACCGGCCGCCCGATCATCGTCGTCGGTATCGACAGCCCGAGCCTGGAGAGGACGGTCGGCGCGAGGTCGATCAGCTGGACGAACCGCGAGCGAGTGCTGCCCGAGCCGAGCTCCACGTGCCGCCAGCCCGGCCCATGCACGATGAGCACGTGCAGGTTCGGGCCGCCGACCGGCCCGTCGCTCGTGCCCGCCACGAGCACCGTCGCGGTCGGCGGCACGGTCGCGAGCTGGCCGGCCAGGGCGGCATCGAGGCGGGCATCTGCCGCAACCCGGCCGGCTGGGTCCGACGTGTACAGCTCGGGATCGAGCACGGCCACGACCTCGGCCCGCCCGATTGCCGTTGCCAGGTCGGTCGTGACCAGCCCGACGCGTCCGGCGGAGTCGGCCAGCAGCAGTGCGGCGCCAGGACCAACCGCTGCGGTCGACACGTGCGACGACTTCAGCGCATCGCCGAGCGCGGCGATGTCCGCGCCGTACCGGTCGTTGCGAAGCTTGGCCAGCAACGCGGCCCGGCTGGCCGCTGACAGCGTGCAGCTGGTCGCTCCCCCGGCGTCCGCACGGTTGCCGGCAGCGAACGTGAGGCTGCCGTCCGCACAGCGCGATGCGGTCGGCTCGCCACGGACCGAGAGATCGCCGACCGAGGACCCAGCGGCGTACCGCGACAGGACCGGAAGGTGCGCAAGGTCTCGCCACTGCAGGTCGGGTACGGCGATGACCACCACCTGCCGTTGCGGCGCCGGCTGTGCGGCCGCAGCAGGTGCATCCAGGAACGGCACCAGCGCGGCAACCGCAAGCATCGGTCCGATCAGGAGCCGCGCAGCGGCCCGGGGCATGCGCTCAGGCCTCGTCGGGAACGACCTCGACCGGCCCGAGCCCGGCGGCATCCAGCTCGCCGGCGAACCCGTTGGCATCGCCGACAACGACGGTTACCAGGTCCGCGGGTCGAAGCCGGCCGGCCGCGCTGGCGTCCAGCTCTTCCTTCCGCACGTCGAGGACCCTCGCGCGCAACCGGTCGAAGTGGTCGTCGGGGAAGTCGTTGATCACGAGATCACCGAGGCCGCCTGCCACCGCGTTGACCGCGGCGAAGTTGATCGGGAAGACCCCGGCCCGGTACGCGCGGGCTTGTTCGAGCTCCTCCTCTTCGACGCCACCGTCGTGGAGGCGTTCGATCTCCGCGACCATGTCGGCGATCGCCGGGATGGTCACGTCGCTCTGTACGGCGGCGCGGGCGGCGAACAGCCCACCGTGCTTGCGGGTGTCGAAACCGCAGTGCGCGCCGTACGCGTAACCCTTCTCCTCGCGGATCTTCATGTTGAGCCGGGAGGAGAACATCCCGCCGAGCACGAGCGACATCGTGGTCATCGCCACGTAGTCGTCGATCTTGCGCGGCGGGCCGTCGTGCCCGAGCAGCAGCATCGACTGCACCGAGCCAGGGCGGTCGACCACAACGACCCGCCGGCCGGTTTGCCTGGGCGAGACGTCGGGAGCCGCAGGCGCCGGGTCGGCGTCCGGCCAGCCGGCGAAGACACGATGCCCGAGCGCCTCGACGTCGACCGCCTCGAGGTCGCCGACCAGGATCAGGGTTGCCGTTGACGGGCCGAGCCGGGCGGCCCTGAAGCCGCGGATGTCGTCGTTCGAGATCGACTCGAGGGAGGCGATGTCGCCACCGTCCGAGAGGTGGTAGCGGCTGGCGTCGGCGAACACCTCTCCGGCGAGCGCCTCGCCGGCCCGCGCAGCAGGCTGGCTGAGCTCGATGCTTACCTCGTCGATGCGCTCGTCGCGGATCCGGTCGAGCGTGCCGTCCGCGAAGACCGCGTCGCGCACGGCGGCGGCGAGCAAGTCGGTCGCCGCGGCGATCTCACCGACCGGGACCTCGAACCCGCACCGCAGCGAGTCCCAGTCCGAAGCGGCCCGCCAGCTTGCACCCAGCCGCTCGCCGGCAACCGCGAACTCATACGCGTCGAGATCGGGAGTGCCCTCCGACAACGCGCGTGCGACCAGCTCGGCGACTCCCTCGTGGCCGGTCCGTTCGGAGCTCGCGCCTGCGTCCATGACCAGCGACGTCACCCCTAGCGCGCGACCGGGCAAGTGACACGTGATCACCCGTCCGCCCGCGATCTCATGCCGCTCGAACGCCGGGAAGCTCCACGGCCTTGGGCTTCCGACCGAGGGCCGTGAGCTGATCAACGTCACGCTGCCGCCTCTTGCTCGTCCGCGAGATCGGGCACGAAGGTCACGACCGCCCGGTTGTCCGGGCTCATGACCTCGGCGGTCACCCTGCGCACGTCGCGGGCGGTCACGGCCAGCCAGGCCGGCAGCGCGTTGTTGATCAGCCCCGGGTCGCCGAGCAGGGTCGCGTACTGGCTGAAGGTGTCCGCCCGGCCGTCGGCGCTCGCCAGGTGGTGCAGCCACTGGCTCGTGATCAGCGCCTTGGCCCGCTCGACCTCCTCGTCGCTGACCTCGTCGGCGAGCCGCGCAACCTCCTGGTGGTAGGCCGCCTCGAGCGCACCGATCTCTACTCCCTCGCGGGCCGGTAGGTCGGCAATGGTCAAGGTCGCTCCGCCGATGAACGGCCAGCTGTCCACGATCGCCGAGTCCGACGGCTGCAGCAGCTGCCGGTCGAGCACGAGCGCCTTGTACAACCGGCTTCCCCGCCCGCCACCGAGCACCGTCGATGCCACCTGCACCGCGTCGAACTCCGCGGTCCCGAACGGCGCGGTGCGGTAGGCGACGAACACGCGCGGAACCGGCACCCGGTCGGGAACGGTACGGCGTAGCTCGCCACCGAGGCGTGGCGCGATCGCGGTCGGCGGCGGCGTCGGAAAGCCGCCCTTCGCGGGGATGCCGCCGAAGTAGCGCTCGGCGAGCAGGATCGCCTCGGATGTCTCGACATCACCCACGATCGTGAGCACCGCGTTGTCGGGGGCGTACCACGTCTCGTAGAACGACCGCGCGTCCTCCAGAGACGCCGCGTCGAGATCCGCCATCGACCCGATCGTCGTGTGGTGGTACGGGTGGTCGGTCGGATAACACAGCTCGTGCAGGTGCTCGAGCCACGACCCGTACGGCTGGTTGTCCCGCGTCTGGCGCTTCTCGTTCTTCACCACGTCGCGCTGGTTGTCGAGGTTGGGCTGGTCGAGGGAGTGCAGCAGACCGCCCATCCGGTCCGCTTCGAGCCACAGCGCGGTCGCCAGGTGGTGCGCCGGCAGCGTCTCGTAGTAGTTCGTGCGGTCGCACCACGTGGTCCCGTTCAGAGTGCCGCCGGCCGCGTTGACGATCGAGAAGTGCTCTCCTCGCTTGACGTTCGCTGACCCCTGGAACATGAGGTGTTCGAACAGGTGCGCAAAGCCGGTGCGGCCGGGCTGCTCGTGCCGGGAGCCGACGTCGTACCAGATGTTGACCGCCACCACGGGGGCAAGATGGTCCTCGTTGACGATGACGCGCAGCCCGTTGCCGAGCCGGTGTTCGGTGTGCGGGTAGTCGACGCTCGGAGCCACCCGGCCAGCATATTGGCGCACCCATGGCGAAAGTGGGACGCTGGCGCGGCGATCGGAGGCTCCCGGTGACCACTGAGCTGAACAGCGACGCCGCCGTCGCCGCGGTCCCGCCTCGCAGGCGCCGAACCTGGCCGCGCATCGCGATGTGCATGCTCGTCCTGGCGCTGTTCGGCGCTGGGATTGCAGCTGTCGTGTACGCGCGCACCTACCAACCGCTCTCCGGTGCGGTGGGTGGCGGGTTCGGTCCGGCCACGTCGACAGTGGCCGCGATCTCGGATGGGATCGAGGACACGAACTACATCCTCGTCGGGCCTACCGGCACCACCGGTGTTGTGAGCTACACCATCGGCAACGTCGGACGGTTTGCGGTCAGGATCCTGGGCCTGAGCCCTCAGGGGTCGTACGGCGTCACCGGGGTCAGATGGTCCGACGAGTCCGAGCACAACCCCGGCAACGGAGCGGCCCTCGGGTTGGTGAGCGAGTCGCACAGCTTCCCGATGACCCTGCAACCCAACGAAACGATCTTCCTTCAGGTGTCGGTACGGAAGTTCGACTGCGTGAACGGAGGCGCGCCGTTGGTCTCCGGTGTGGCGCTCCGGTGGACCGCACTCCATGTGCGCCATGTGTGGACGCTCCGTCTCCAAAGCGCCACGGTGGGAGGTCCGGACGGCGCCGACGTTCCCATCGTTCTTTGCCCTTCGAGGTCAGCGCTCGCGCACATCGATGCGCGATGAGCAACCACGCGCGACGGCGGTATGCCGGGCACGTCGAGGAGTTCGACTCCGACACGGGCTTCTGGCATCGGCTGCGCAAGATGGTCCGCTCCGCACCGGGTCCGGTTGCGGTGGGCTTTGCCGGCTCGACCGTCGAAGCCGAGCTGATGGTCGGCTACCTGCGCAGCCAGGGCATCCACGCGGTGAGCTCGTCCGACGACGCGGGCGGGGTCGAACCCGCCCTGCAGACCAGCTCGGGCGTCCGGGTGCTCGTACCGCACCGCCAGCACGCCGAGGCGCGGCGGGCGCTCGAGGAGCGGAAGTAGCCGGGTCTAGTTGATCTGGCGGTCGCGGCCGGCCCAGTACGGGTCGCGAAGCCGGAACTTCTGCACCTTGCCGGTCGCCGTTCGCGGGATGACCTCGACGAAGTCGATCGACGTCGGCGCCTTGTAGCCGGCGATCTTGCTCTTGCAGTAGGCGATCAGCTCCGCCTCGGTCGTCGTCGAGTCAGCGGTTCGCACGACGATCGCCTTGATCGTCTCCCCCCA
>DATJSI010000110.1 GCA_035504215.1 Mycobacteriales bacterium | reverse complement strand
GCGACTACTACATCGAGGGTGAAGGCTCGCTGCTGACCGTCGCGCACCTCGACAGCAAGGCGCACGCGACCGTCTCGCCGCCAGGGCTCATCGACGCGCTCGATCAAGCCACCGGCCTCACCTATGAGATCGACCCGAACGCAATGGCCGTGGGGCGCGGCGTCAACGTCGTACGCCGCGAGAAGTTCCCCGCCGAGCGCGCGATCGTGCAGAGCGGGTCCAAGGTCGAGGTGAAGTCAGGCAACGACCTGCTGTACTTCGACGGTTCGAAGCCGGTCGCGAAGCGCCGGGTCTGCGGCTACCCCCAGCAGGGTGTGGCCAACTATTTCGCTCCGTGGGCCATCGACCCGGTGACCCATGACACCTACGGATACTGCGTCCGCACGAACACCTTGCTGATCCTCCACGGGACCAAGCTGGTGGCGCACCTGAGCCTCGCCAACCGCCCGCGGTCGATCGCCTTCGACCGTCGACGCAACCTGGTCTATCTCCAGAGCTATGGTCATGTCGTCACGGTCCTGCACGGCACGAAGCGCGTTGGGACAGTGCACGTTCCGGCCGAACAGACCATCGGCACGCCGGTCGTCGACCCGTCGACGGGTGACGTGTACCTGCCGGGATACAACATCGTCTACGTCGTGCATCGGACGCAGTACCTCGGATCAGTCGCTGCCGGGCCCCTGCTGGTCGTCGACCCCGCCACTCATCGCGTGTACGCCGGTGGAAACGGAGCGCAGATTCTCCTGCTCAAGGGGGCCGAGGTCGTCGGCCACGTCGCGACGACGGCAGACCCCGCCGTCTACGACCCCATGGATCGTGCCGTCCTTGCGGCGACAGGCACCGGACTTCAGGTGATCCACGGCGCCAAGGTCGAGCAGACTGTGGTGATACCCAGGGTGACGTCGGCTTCGCGCATCGCCGTCGTACCGTCCCGCGGCTTGATCGTCGCGACGAACGGCGCCGTGGTCGCAGTGCTGCGAAGCTCGGCCGGAGCGAGTTCGTGATCCGCGCCCGCGCCGTGCTGCTGGTTGCCGGCCTGCTCGCCGCGTCCGCGCTCTCGCTGGTGGTTGCTCCGGCAACCGCCTCTGCCGGCCCGCTGTCGGGCCCGGTGCACGTCAAGGCCTACCGAGCCGGCGTCACCACCGACGTCACGGCGGTCGACACCAGGCGGCACATCGTCTACTCGACCAGCGCCGAGGGCTGGATCGTCGTGATCCACGAGAAGGGCGGCACCGTCCGCGACTCGTGGAACGGCCATGTCCACTGCTACGAGGACTGCGCGATCCGGGTCGACGACGCGAGCGGGGATGCGTATATCTCTGCGACGAACCAGACTGCGGTCACCGTCATCAAGGGCCAGCGGTTGGTCCGCCGGGTCCCGCTGCCGGCCGGCGCGTTGGGCGGCGCGATGATCGTCGACCAGAGGAGCAACGACATCTACGTGGCTGACAGCCGTCGGGCGGACATCGAGGTTCTGCACGGCACCCGGATCGTCCACACGATCGCGCTCGCGGCCGTCGCGGATGCGCTCGCCCTGGACCCGTCGACCGGCGAGCTCTACGTCGCAAGCAGTTCGAGCGACGATGTCATCGTCATCAAGGGCCACCACATCGCGTCGACCGTGACGCTGCCATTCGCCCCGGCGGCGATCACCGTCGACCCGACCGCGGATCGCGCGTATGCCGTTGACGGGGCCGGCTCGACTATCGCCGAGCTGACCGACGAGAAGGTGACCCGGTCGATCGCGCTCGACTCCCTCATGGGTGACGCTACGTCGTGGACGGCGGGCTCGATCGCGGCGGCGTACGGGACGCAGGAGCTCTACGTCGGGGTTATCGCGATGCACACCGCGGCAGGCGGTTACTCCTACGCCGTACCCGAGATCCTCACCGTGCACGACGGCGCACCCGACAAGGTTGTGACGATGCATCCGCCGGTCGCGGGCGAGCGAGCCAGGATGCCGGGGTTCATCGTCGACCGGGCTACGTCGTACGTGTATGCCGCGGCGCAGGCCTACGGCGGTGAGGTGCTCCGCGGCCACCACCTGGTCCAGGTGCTGAAGGTCGCGCGGACCAACGGCCAGATCGACCAGGCGAGGCACGAGATCTGGGTCGGCAACGGCCGCAACGCGGTCGACCGGATCCGGCTGCCGAAGTAACCGTTCGCCGCGCACCGGCGAGGCATCCCGATCGCTGGTCACTTGCCCGTGTGTGGCGCGACCGGGCACTAGATTGTCGCCGTGCACACGGGTCGGCTTTGCGTGTACGCCGTCGCGACGCCCTACGCGTGGGACGTCGTCGAGAGCGCGCGTCGGCGCGGGCTGCAGCCCTGGTGCCTGGACAACCTCGGAGGCGCGGATCCGCGGCTTCCCGGACTCGCGAGGACCGCTGAGCCGGCCGGCTTCGTGCTCGGGCTCTCGTCGGGGGTGCATCGGGCGACGGCGGCGGTGCTGGCTGCGGCGGCCGGTTGGGACCAACCGGCCGCGCTCGTCGACCCCACTGCCGTCGTACCGAGCACGGCGGTGGTCGGCCATGGTTGCTATCTCAACGCTGGGGTCGTCGTGGGTTCCCATACGACGTTCGGCTGCCACGTCAACGTGAACCGCTCCGCATCGGTGGGCCACGACAACACCTTGGCCTTCGCCGCATCACTTGGCCCGGCCGCAGTGACCGCCGGCGGAGTCAGCATCGGGGAAGCCGCGTTCGTGGGGGCAGGAGCGACCGTTCTGCCCGGGATCCGGGTCGGCCGGCGCGCGCTCGTGGGAGCGGGCGCGGTGGTCACTCGCGACGTTCCCGATCGCGCGGTCGTCGTCGGCAACCCGGCCAGGGTGCTGCGCGAGGTCGAGCCCGTGGAAGGCGACGACCGGTGTCCCCACTGCTGAGAGCGCAGGTGCCTGCTGTCCCGACGACGCGACCACGGGTCGGGCAATGACAGCTCCGCGCGCGAGCATCCTCGTGCCCACCCACAACAAGGCCACCACACTGCCGCTGGCGGTCGACTCGGCGTTGCGCCAGACCGTCGCCGATCTCGAGGTGATCGTGATCGGTGACGGCGTGACTGACGACGTACGGGTCGTGGGTAAGGAGCTTGCCGCCCGTGACTCGCGGGTGCGGTTCCTCGACCTTGCGAAAGGGCCGCACCACGGCGAGTGCTACCGGCACGACGCAATCGTCGACGCCAGAAGCAACGCGATCTTCTATTTGTGCGACGACGACCTGTTGTTGCCCGAGCACGTCGAGGACCTCCTGACCTTGCTGGCGGAGCACCAGTTCGCGCAGAGCTTCAACGCATTCGTGCGCCCTGATGGCTCGATCGGCTTCTACGCGTGTGACCTGTCCAGGCCGGAGTCGGTGCGGCTGATGCTGCGCGACGACCTGCGGTACAACGCGGTCAGCATCACGGGTACCGCGCACCGGCGCGACGCCTACCTTGCGCTGAACGACCCGTGGGACACGACGCCGGAGGGCGCCTGGCCCGACCATCACCAGTGGCGCAAGTTCTTCCGGCAGCCCGGGTTCACCGGAGCAACCTCGGACCGGGTGACGGCGCTGCAGTTCCCCACCAGCGCCGACGGCCGAGATCGGTGGAGCCCCGAGCAGCGACTGGCCGAGCTGTCCCGCTGGCACGATGTGGTCACCTCTGCCGGTGCCCAAGACGTCGTGGATGCGAGGGTGCTCACGGGGCTCCGGGCCGATCTGGTCATGCTCCGCGAGGCGCACGCGGTGGTGCGATGGCGGCTCGCGAGGGACGAGGCGAAGCTGAAGCGAATCCGGGCGCAGCGTCGCGCGCGCCGCGACGCGCAGGCGGCGCGGCTCGAAGCGAACCGCAAGGCGCGGTCTCTACGGCGACTGTTCCGCCGGGGGGATTCTCCGCCGGCGCGGCGCTCTGCAGT